>JAAYUJ010000504.1 GCA_012517775.1 Deltaproteobacteria bacterium | reverse complement strand
GAAACCGAGGGTACGGGAAGATGGCGGAAAAGAGAGCGTATGTCCGTGCCGTGGGACGTTATGTTCCGGAGCGGCGACTCACAAACCGGGATCTGGAGAAAATGGTTGATACGACCGACGAGTGGATCGTGACCCGAACCGGTATTCATGAACGCCGCATTCTGGATCCCGGACTTGGCAATTCATACATGGCCGTTCGTGCTGCCAGGGACTGCCTGGATCGCGCGGAGGTGGAAGCGGACGAGATCGATGCCGTGATAGTCGGGACGGTCACACCGGACATGTCTTTTCCATCAACGGCATGTCTTGTCCAAATGGGTTTGGGAGCTACACGAGCCTGGGGGTTCGACCTTTCGGCGGGATGTTCCGGCTTCATCTTCTCCCTCGTCAATGGCGCGCAGATGATCGAAAGCGGGCGACATCAGAAGGTCCTCGTGATCGGCAGCGACGTCATGAGCAGTATCATCGACTATGAGGATCGGAACACGTGTGTCCTTTTCGGCGACGCCGCTGGAGCCGTTCTCTTGGAGCCCTGTCCCGAAGAGGGATATGGGATTCTCGATTATATTCATCGGATCGATGGTTCGGGTGGGGAGTTCCTGCATATGAAGGCCGGTGGCAGCCGCCGCCCGGCGAGTTTGGAAACGGTGAAAAACAAGGAGCACTTCGTCTACCAGGAGGGAAGACAGGTCTTTAGGCATGCCGTCACGGAAATGGCGAACGTTTCCGTGGAAATCATGAAGAGAAACGGACTCGAGGGAAAGGATATCGCCCTGTTTCTCCCTCACCAGGCCAATCTTCGCATCATCGGGGCAAGCGCGGAGCGAATGGGCATTGAGCCGGGCAAGGTGGTCATCAATGTGGATCGTTATGCCAACACAACTGCGGCAACCATCCCGCTCTGTCTATACGATGTCGTTGTGGAAGAAAAAAGAGTGAAGAAGGATGACTACCTGGTGATGTCCGCATTTGGGGCAGGCTTCACCTGGGGCAGTGTTCTGCTTCGCTGGTGGGAATAGAGGTTCCGGCGAAAGGAATGATATTCCAAATTTCTGAGGCGGGGATCAGTTCCACTGACTGACAGGCTGTATCATGATGCGGGCTTTGCCACTTTAGCCAGGTCGGGCTTCCAATCTCGACGGCAATAACGACTCTCAGCCCGAAATCAGGATGTCAAGTCGGTGAAACCCGACCTGCCGAAAGCTCCTTTTCCCTGTTCAGGGTTTACTGAAGGTTCGCGAGTGAGCGCCACAGGGGTTCCGAACCATCCTCAGAAGCCTCCCCGCCCCATCAGCTGCTCCCAGCGGTCGTCCGTCTGGCGCTGGAAATCGGTGATCTGGTCGGCTGTCATTTTCTTGAATCTTCCCTGCATCCGCAGATAGTCCTCAACAGGCCGCTTGCGGCCGCTTCTGGCAATGCTGAGGCTCTTTCCCGTGAGTCTGAACAGTCCGTTCTCCACCTCATAGAGCACGACCACGCCGGTTTCCACGGCGAGGCGGCCCAGCTTCACGGTATCCTTCGTGGGAAATCCCCAGCCGGGAGGACAGGGAACCGTCAGATGAATGAACCGGGTTCCCTTGATCTCCCTGGCCTTCAGAAATTTGTTGAAGACATCCCCCGGATAGGCCGAGCATGTGGTGGCAAGGTAGGGCAGATGGTGCGCTTCCATGATCTGAATGAAGTCCTTCTTGGGCTGTTCCTTGGGAATGACCGGGGTAGTCGTCGTGACGGCGCCGGTGGGTGTTGCACTGGATCGCTGTACCCCGGTGTTCATATATGCTTCGTTGTCGTAACAGACGTAGATGATATCCGTTCCACGCTCCGCAGCACCGCTCAATGCTTGAATGCCCATATCGAACGTGCCGCCGTCACCTGCCATTGCCAGGACGGTAAAGTCATTCCGGCCCGTGACTTTCAATCCAGCGGCAAGACCGGCTGCGGAAGCCGCCGTACTTGCAAACGTATTGTTCACTGCGTTGATGGTGACTGGGGTCTTGGGATAGATGCCGTGCAGAATCGTCAGACAACACGCCGGGTGAGTCATAATGGTCTTGGGACCGAGGGCCTTGAGGATGTAACGGTATGCGATGGGTAAACCGCAACCGGCGCACGTTCGGGTACCGGGCAAGATGTATTCTTCTTCCGGAAGATCCATAATGGCGGTTGACATGGAGTTCGCTCTTTCCTGTTGATAAAGGGTTACGCTGAATGCAGCGAGTCGCGCTTTCTCACTGAGTAGGTCGGGATTCATATCCCGACGGCTTTCGCGCAAGGGTGTCGGCTATGGAAACCCGACCTGCAAAGCTGACGTTAACTGGATTTGTTGAGAAGTCACATCAAGTCAAGCTCGGCTGGGATTCCGTGCCCCACCCCAATGACGGATTTATCAGATTCCTGACCCCAGCCACCTGGGATGGCGCTGCATGCGGTCTTTCTGAACATTGTCCATCGTCTCGTGGGCGGCTTCCAAAAGGTCGGAGGGCTTCACATCCTTGCCGCCAAGACCGACTATGTAGTTGCCGACCGTCGGGTTCGAACCGTTGTGACTGAAAAGGGCTGCTTTCATCTCTGTTGCCAGGGCGCCTTCGTAACCATAGCTGATGGCTTTTTCGACAACTGCGACCCCCCTGGCATTGGAGACCGCCTCTGCCAGTGCTCGATCCGGAAAGGGCCTGAACACCCTCACACCGATCACTCCGGCTTTGATGCCCTCGTCTCTCAGAAGGTCTGCTGTATCGCTTGCCTCGCTTGAGAGTGAACCCATTGTTACGAAGAGGAAGTCCGCATCGTCATTCCTATACCGATAGAGGCTGTCTTCGTATGACCTGCCGAATGTTTCTCCAAAAGCTCTTCCCAGTTCGGAAATGCATGAGAGAGCCGATTCATGGGTTTCCTGGAGCCTCCTTCGGAACCCCATGTAGCTCGGTGCAAGCCTGCCGTCCGGGTCTGGAAGCGGGTCGGTCATGACAACCGGATTGATGTTCACGGGAGAATCGGCGCTGATCGTGTATGGCAGTTGATAAGGGGGCAGGAAGGCGTCCACTTCTTCCTGGGAGGGAATTTCGACGGGCATCATGGTATGGGAGAGCCTGAAGCCGTCGAAGCAGACCATCACGGGAACGAGCAACTGTTCGGCCACGCGATAAGCCAGGATAACCTGGTCGACGATCTCCTGGTTATTCAGGCAGTAGAACTGCATCCACCCGGTGTCGCGCTGTGAGATGGAGTCCTGCATATCATTGAGGATGGTCCATGGAGCTCCCAGACCCCTGTTGGTGACAGGCATCACAATAGGCAAACGGGCACCTGCGGCCCAATGAAGCTGTTCATGCATGTATGCGAGGCCATTGGCCGCAGTGGCCGTAAAAACCCTGGCACCAACGAGGGATGCGGAGATGCAGACCCCCATGGCGGAATGTTCACTCTCCACGCGAACAAACTCAGCCGCCAACTCTCCCTTCTCGACGTATTCAGAGAGCACTTCGGGGATTTTGGACTGGGGCGTAATGGGGTAAGCGGCAATGACCTGGACACGGCATAGCCTGGCAGCAAGAGCTGCCGTTTGATTTCCTGTCAAAATAAGTGTTTGTCCCACAGTGGCAGTGTCCTTTCTTCTCCGGTTCCATGAGGGTAACGGAACGTGCCCCCACGAGGTGCAGGACCGTCATTGCTTCGGATCTGAATACACTCATCGGCCGGCTTCCATGCTGTGACTTCTCAATGAGTGCAGGCAGCGACCGCTTTGCAGGTCGGGTTTCCATACCCGACACCCAGCCGCAAAGGCTTTCGGGATTGCAACCCCGACCTACTCATTGAACAAGTGCTCGATACCAGCAAGTATGAGCTTTGACGGCAGATAATCCCATAACGGTGGCTGTTGAAGAAGTCAAACGAAAACATGGGGAGCCGGGTCAGGGGATGCGTTTCTTTCCCGTCGGCGTGGGTCGGCAATCTGATAGAACGATCTGGAGGGAACGGGTCCGGCGATGACCATACGTTGGGGATTGTTGATCGGAATGGCTTGAGTGGGGTGTGAGAGCGAGACCTTACGAGCAAGTTCATGCAATCGGAGCAAGCCTGCTCTCACCAACCAGACAACCCGAAAGGCTATTTTCCCTTGGTGTTTCTCTTGGAGGCCTTCAGAGGGTTGATCTTCGCCAACTGCTGGCTTGAAGACTCGAGCTTCACGTGAGTGGCAAAGTTGCACTGACTGGTTCGCCATTTGGCGGAAGGATTGGGAAAACTTGAACAATACCTTCCTGTCGGCGTCTCCATCACTCTCTGGCATCCGTCACATTGCTCGATAACCTGGTGGCAAGAACCCCCGTTAAACCCACAGCCTGATTTGGTCATGAAGGCACAATCCATTCCTGCCTTCACCGTTACGCAGTGCATGGCACGTCCTCCCTTAGAAGTGTTAGATGGAATATCCTCTGAAAAGCAGTGGGAATGATAACCTCGTTTTGGTCTCTGTCAAGTGATTTCAATGGATATTTCGCAAGGCCATGAGGGTGTTTTTCATTCAACCTTGTGAAGGGTTCTTACGATTTATAGGCTGCATGGATTTGACTTCCAAGGGGTCCCAACTCGATGAAGACCAGCGTAGGATCTCCATACTCAATAAAATGCCAATATGTTCATTACTTACAAGGTTCTTGATAGTAGGCACGAGAGGTGGTGTGGGTGGCTAAGAAGCTCGGAGAACTTCTGATACAGGAAGGCCTCATTGACGAGGAGCAGTTGAATCGGGCTCTCGAGGAGCAACGAACGAGTGGAGAGCGTGTAGGGGCTGTTCTCATCAAGCTTGGATTGATCACGGAAGACAGTCTGGTAGATTTCATTGCCAGGCAATTCCATGTCCCAGCAGTCAACGTTGTCAAGCTCAATATCCCCAAGGATGTCATCAGTCTGATCCCCCTGGACATTTCTCAGAAATATCAGGCGATACCATTCGGTATCATGGGCAATACGCTCAACGTTGCCATGGCTGATCCCGGCAATCTCTTCGTCATCGACGACCTGCGATTCCTGACGAGGAAGAACATCCAGGTACATGTCTGCTCGGACAGCGCCATCAAGAAGCTTATCAGCCAGTTCTTCACACACGACGACAATCTCGACGACATGCTGGGGATGCTCAAGGAAGAGGTAGATGTCGACCTCGTTGAGACTGCAGAAGAGATGGATCTGTCTTTTCTGGAGGATGCGGCTGAGCAGGCCCCTGTCGTCAAACTGGTGAACCTGATTTTGATGGATGCAATCAGGAAGCAGGCAAGTGATATTCATATTGAAGCGTATGAAAAGACGATGCGGGTCCGGTTCAGGATAGACGGGGTGCTCTACGAGATCATGAGGCCTCCTCTCGCCCTCAAGAATGCCATCATATCCCGGCTCAAAATCATGAGCCGCCTGGATATTGCAGAACGTCGGCTCCCCCAGGACGGGCGCATCAAACTCAAGGCAAAAGGAAGGGAGATGGATTTTCGTGTCTCCGTTCTGCCGACTCTTTTTGGTGAAAAGGTGGTGTTGCGGCTCCTCGACAAATCAGGACTTCAACTGGACATGACGAAGCTCGGATTCGAAGAGAGCCAGTACAAGGCCTTCCGGGAAGCCATCTACCTTCCGTACGGGATGGTCCTGGTCACTGGACCGACAGGAAGTGGAAAGACAACCACTCTCTACAGCGCCCTGTCGGAACTGAACAAGACCAGTCTGAACATTTCGACGGCTGAAGACCCTGTTGAATACAATCTCCTCGGGATCAACCAGGTACAGATTCATGATTCCATCGGTCTCAATTTTGCTTCGGCCCTCCGCTCCTTCCTGCGTCAGGACCCGGACATCATTATGGTTGGAGAGGTCAGGGATTTTGAAACGGCTGAAGTGGCCATCAAAGCCGCTCTAACGGGTCACCTGGTATTGAGCACCCTGCATACGAATGACGCGCCAAGCACAATCGGACGACTCCTGAATATGGGAATCGAAGCCTTTCTGGTCTCTTCCGCGGTCAATCTTGTGCTCGCTCAGAGGCTCGTGCGGCGCGTGTGCTCTGAGTGCCGCTATGAAGAGGATGTTCAGCCGGAGCTCCTCCTGGACATGGGAGTCAGGGAGGAGGAGATAGGCAAGTTTGCGTGTTATCGAGGCAAGGGATGTCCAGTCTGCAATGACACCGGATATCGTGGGCGGATCGCACTTTATGAAGTAATGCCGATGTACGAGCAGGTACGTGAACTCGTGCTTCTCGGGGCATCCACTACCGAGATCAAGAGAGAATCCATCAGGTTGGGTATGCTCACGCTTCGCAGAAGCGGTATCAACAAACTGAAGGCGGGAGTCACTTCAGTGGAAGAGGTTCTTCGCTCATCGGCCAAGGATTAGCCTTCCGGCCGCATAGCCGATGCCGGCTTTTGAATTTGTATGGAATCCCCATGCAGGTGCTTTCTCGATAACCAAGTCGGGATTCTGATCCCGACAGGATTTGCACCCAGATGTCGGGTATGGAAACCCGACCTACGGAGCAGTCGTGACCTGGACTTGTTGAAAAGTTACCTGTGCATCATCCAACAATTGGAAATAGTCTGGGAATTGGGTACCGCCATTTGGCTCAATAGAAGTGGTTGCAGAATCCGGGTCTGCAAAAGACCAAGCAAGGAGTGAATCATGCCGTCATATCTATGGAAGGGAACCGATCGCGCCGGTAAGAAGCAGAAAGGGGAAATTGAGGCGGATAATGTGTCCGTCGCCCGTCAATTGGTCACAAGAAAAGGTATCAACATCACCAGCTTCAAACAAAAGCCGAAGGATATTTCAGAGTACGTTTCATTCCTTCAGCCGGGTGTCAAGGAGAAGGATCTGGTCATCTTTGTCAGGCAGTTCGCGACAATGATCGATGCGGGACTGCCCCTCGTGCAGTGCCTGGAAATCCTGCAGGACCAGCAGACCAATCCGACTTTTCGAAAAGTCATCAAGTATGTCAAGCGCGATGTGGAAGAGGGTGCCACACTGTCCGATGCCTGCAGAAAACATCCCAAGGTTTTTGACAATCTCTTCGTCAATCTCATCGGCGCCGGTGAAGCAGGCGGTGTTCTGGACGTCATCCTGAATCGTCTCGCAGCTTACATCGAGAAGCTCGCCAGTCTGAAAAAGAAGGTCAAGAGCGCAATGACCTATCCGGGAATTGTCGTCACCATTGCCCTGGTTGTCATCGCGGTGATTCTCATCTATGTCATCCCCGTTTTCGCCGGCCTGTTCAAAGATGCCGGTGCGAAGTTGCCAAGCATGACGCTTTTTGTCATGTCCTTGAGCGATTTTGCCGTGAGCTATTTCCATTGGATCGTTCTCGCTGTCATTCTGTTGGCGGTTGGGGTCAAACAGATCCGGAAGAATCCCAAGGGGAGGCTTTTTACCGACCGACTGCTCTTGCGCGTTCCCGTTTGCGGGATGCTCATCAGAAAAGTCGCCGTTGCCAGGTTTACGAGAACACTGGGGACAATGCTGGGGAGTGGCGTGCCGATTCTCGACGGTCTCGATATCGTCGCATCTACCGCTGGCAATAAAGTGATTGAGGACGCCATTCGTGAGGCGAAGGAAGCGATTGCGGAAGGTCGCCCAGTGGCGGAGCCTCTCCAGGAAACTAATGTGTTTCCACCCATGGTGACTCAGATGATCGCCGTTGGCGAGGCAACCGGTGCGTTGGATACGATGCTTGGAAAGATCGCCGATTTCTATGATGAGGAGGTGGATACCGCCGTTGAAGCCTTGACGTCTCTCCTTGAGCCCATGCTTATCGTCTTTCTTGGGGTTACGGTTGGAGGGCTGCTCGTTGCCATGTACCTGCCCATTTTCCAGATTGCGGACGTTGTTTCGAGAGGAGCATGAGGCGGAAGCCGCCGGAAACGGGCGATATCGGTGAATGAAGAAGGACATCCAGGCCCGAGTGGTTTCCCATGCAGACGACGCAACTTCTCATTGCTTTGGAGAGATGATGCTTTCACAAGAAACCGCGATGCTTCCCTGCCGGTCCATGGCACCTGTCATGGACTGCGCAGGTGACTGCGCAAGTGCCATCCATCCCGTTATTATGGATGCCCATGAGAAATCCCTGAGAAAAAAGCTTCAGGGGCTTCTCGTGTATCGTCTGGTCATGGCGGTCTTTTTCCTGCTCCTCACTCTGGCCGTTCAGAGCCACCGGGAAGCGGATCTCCTGTCCGCACACCTCCAACCTCTGTACTTCTTTTCCTGCATCCTCTTCTCCTTCACCATCATTGCGGGCTGGTTGCTCAAGCATACACAACAACTTGTAAAATTTGGTTATTTTCAGCTGTTCTTCGACGTGGGTGCGGTGACATTTCTGATTTTTATCTCCGGAGGAATCGACAGCTTCTTCTCTTTCCTCTACATGCCCGTGATCATCAGCGCCGCGGTTCTTCTCTACAGAAGGGGAAGTCTTTTGATTGCCTCCCTGTGCAGTCTCTCCTATGGCTTGCTCCTGGATCTGCAGTATTTCAGCTGGATTTCTCCCCTGGAGATCATATCCGAAATAGCCACAGGCAAGGACAGCGGGGCCTATTTCCTCAGCATCCTGATGCACACTGCAAGCTTTTATCTGGTAGCCTTTCTGGGCGGCTATCTGGCGGAAGAGCTTCAGAAATCCAGTAGAAAAGTCAAGGAACAGGAGCGGAACCTCCATCAGCTGGAAATGCTCCACAGAAACATTGTTCAGAGCATGAACAGCGGATTGCTGACCATCGGACAGAATGGACAGATTCTCTTTTGTAATCGGGCGGCTATGGAGATACTCGCTCTTCCGGGTGAGCAGATTGAGGGCCGCCCATTCGAGAGGGTTTTCCCACCCTTGAAAGGAATGCCCTGGCTGGCAGAGACCTCTGCCCCCTTCCTCACCACATCACCCGGCCTCGAGAGAATGGAGACCGCATACACCCGTCCGTCCGGAGAAGAAATATCTCTGGGGTATACCATTTCGCGATTGCATAAGGGAAATGGGGAACCTTCCGGCTGGGTGCTGATTTTTCAGGATCTGACCCATCTCAAGGCGATGGAGGAGCATCTGAAGCGAATGGAACAACTGGCGCTTGCAGGGAGGATTGCTGCGGAAATAGCCCATGAAATCAAGAACCCTCTTGCCGCCATGAGCGGTGCCGTACAAATGCTGCAAGTCGATGCTCCTCAGGGTTCCCAGTATGCACGCCTGATGGGAATTGTCTCTCGGGAAATCCACCGAATCAACGAACTCGTCACGGATTTCCTGTGGCTTTCCAAAGGGGCGCGAAAATCCGAAAAGACTGAGGAAGTAGACATCTGCAGCGTTATTCATGAGATCATTTCCTTGCTCAAAGCACGCAACAAGGCGACTTCCTCCCACAACATCCACACCGCATTCGATTTCAATCCCACATACAAAATGGATGGCCAACATTTCCGGCAAATCATGTGGAACCTTCTGACCAATGCACTGGAAGCAATGCCAGCCGGAGGCGACCTTTCTATCAGGGTCAGCCATGTGAAGAGCAAGTGCTCTCGTCATGGAGAAGCGCGGATCGAAATCGAGGACACGGGAGTGGGTATTCCTCGAGAAGTCCGCGACAGGATCTTCGAACCATTCTTCACGACCAAGAAGACAGGAACGGGTTTGGGACTCAGCATTGTGTACCAGATGGTTGAAAATGCAGGGGGCCGCATCGAGCTGCTTTCCCAAAGCCAGCTTGGTACAACCTTTTCACTTTTTTTCCCCACCGAGAATTCATTCCCTCTTGTCAAATAATCCCAAAGTGATTATAAGCACTCGCGCAGGGTGAGTGCTAACAGATGCCGGCGTGTGGCTGCAGCTGTTGGTCGTTTCCTGAAATCAGGCCAGTCCTGCTTCGTGTCGGCATAGGGATGCTGGATTCGATTCGAGCCAGGCGCGATTCAGCCCAAGAACCTACTAATGCTTCATTTAAAGGAGTGGAAAGAATGAAACTTCAGCCGTTAAACGACCGGGTGGTGGTGAAGCGAATCGAGGAAGAACAAGTAACTGCCGGGGGAATCATCATTCCTGACACCGCCAAGGAGAAACCGATCCAGGGAGAGGTTTTGGGTGTCGGCAACGGGAAAGTGATGGAAGATGGCAGCAGGAGACCTCTGGATGTCAAGGTGGGGGATCGGGTGCTTTTTGGGAAGTACTCGGGAACAGAGATCAAGGTGGAAGGCGACGAGTTGCTGATCATGCGCGAGGATGAAATCCTTGCCATCATTGAAAAATAGAAGACTGGGACGTATTTCCGCAGACTAATGAATTCACGGAGGAATGCCTCATGGCGAAGCAATTGATTTATGATGTGAAAGCACGTGAAGCGCTGCTCACCGGTTTGAATACCCTGGCCGACGCCGTTAAGGTTACCCTTGGGCCGAAGGGTCGCAATGTGGTCATTGAGAAATCTTTCGGCGGTCCCACGGTGACCAAGGATGGGGTGACGGTTGCCAAGGAAATCGAGATTGAGGACAAGTTTCAGAATATGGGCGCCCAAATGGTGAAGGAAGTCGCCAGCAAGACCAGTGATGTGGCCGGCGACGGTACCACGACCGCAACGATTCTCGCCCAGTCGATTTATTATGAAGGATCGAAGCTTGTGGCAGCAGGTGCCAACCCCATGGCACTCAAGCGCGGTATCGAGAAGACAGTGAAGGTTGTGGTGGATGAATTGAAGAAGATCAGCAAACCCACCAAGGACCAGAAGGAAATTGCTCAGGTTGGGACCATTTCGGCGAACAACGATACAACCATCGGCAACATCATTGCAGAAGCCATGAACAAAGTCGGCAAGGAAGGCGTGATCACGGTGGAGGAAGCAAAAGCCATGGAGACCACACTGGAGGTGGTCGAGGGCATGCAGTTTGATCGCGGCTACATTTCGCCATACTTTGTCACAGATGCGGAGAAGATGGAGGTCCTGCTCAACGAGCCCGTAATCCTCATCAATGAGAAGAAGATCAGCAACATGAAAGACCTTCTTCCCATCCTGGAGCAGATCGCCAAGATGGGACGTCCCCTTGTCATCATTGCCGAAGATGTGGAAGGTGAAGCCCTTGCAACGCTGGTAGTCAACAAGCTTCGCGGCACCCTTCAAGTCTGTGCTGTAAAGGCTCCCGGGTTCGGGGACCGTCGTAAGGCAATGCTGGAGGACATTGCCGTTCTCACTGGTGGGCAGGTGATCAGCGAGGAGAAGGGTATCAAGCTCGAAAACGTTGCCATGAGTGACTTGGGCCGCGCAAAAACGATTCGTGTCGACAAGGACAACACGACCATTGTTGACGGAGCGGGTGATCGGAAGGCTCTTGAGGGACGGGTCAAACAAATCCGTGCCCAGATTGAAGAAACGACGAGCGATTATGATCGTGAGAAACTGCAGGAGAGACTGGCAAAGCTGGTTGGCGGCGTGGCCGTCATCAGTGTCGGCGCAGCCACGGAAACGGAGATGAAGGAGAAGAAGGCACGGGTGGAAGATGCACTGAATGCTACCCGCGCTGCAGTTGAAGAAGGGATCGTTCCCGGGGGTGGTGTGGCATACCTGAGATGCATTCCTGCCCTAAATTCCTTTTCTTTGGACGGCGACGAGAAACTGGGTCTCAACATCGTCAAACGTGCCCTGGAAGAACCTGCCAGACAAATTGCCATCAACGCCGGGGAAGAAGGGTCCGTGGTCGTCCGGAAGATTCAGGCCGGGGATGCCGCATTCGGCTACAATGCGGAAACCGGAGAGTTCGAAGACCTCATCGCAGCAGGTGTTATCGACCCGACAAAGGTTGCCAGGACCGCTCTTCTCAACGCAGCAAGCGTCTCCGCGCTCATGCTGACGACGGAATGCATGGTTTCCGAATTGCCCAAGGAAAAGGATTTCCCTCCCGCCGGTGGAATGCCTGGAATGCCACCCGGAGGCGGCATGTACTAGGAAAAACATAGACGAGCTGAAGGCCCTTCCATTGGGCATGGGGACTTCGCGACATCTTTGCTTTCGCCGATCGTACAAATGTTTTATAAGCCCTTCTGGTTTTCGAAAGAAGACAGAAGGGCTTTCTGTTTCATGTATGGGAGCATTTCATGGGACTTGACTTGTGGGCGTTGTGTGCTAGTTAAAAATCCTTTGGACTTGGGCCGGAATTCTGGAAAGTATAGCGAAAAGGAATGCAATTCCTTGCAGGAGTTCCCTGCCTGCCTTTGCCAGTGTGATTTGCGGCAGTGCGGCCCGAGCCTTCTCAGCCGCGAATCCGTCATTGGGGCCGCGTTTTTTGGATAAAGGGGGTATCATGGATTACAAGACCACAATCAATCTGCCTCAAACCCAATTCCCCATGAAGGCCAACCTATCGAAACGCGAGCCTGAGATTCTTTCAAAGTGGGAAGAGATGAGGCTTTATGAGCAGCTCAGGGAAAAAGGCAGGAATCTTCCCACTTATATTCTTCATGATGGTCCTCCTTATGCCAACGGGCATATTCATCTGGGAACCGCTCTCAACAAGATTCTCAAGGACATGATTGTCAAGAGCCGACAGATGAGTGGATTCAATGCCGTTTATGTACCCGGATGGGATTGTCATGGCCTTCCCATCGAACATCAAGTTGACAAGGAGCTTGGCAACAGGAAATTCTCCATGAGTCTGGTCGACATCCGTCATCAGTGCAGAGAGTATGCGGAGCGATTCATTGACATTCAGCGTGAGGAGTTCAAACGTCTCGGGGTGCTTGGAGAATGGGACAACCCCTATCTCACCATGTCCTACGACTATGAGGCGAACATAACCAGAGAGCTGGGACGTTTCTTTGAAGAAGGAGGTGTTGTCAGGAGCAAGAAGCCCATCTACTGGTGTGCCAGTTGTCGGACGGCTCTTGCCGAGGCCGAGGTGGAATATCATGATCACGTTTCACCTTCCATATACGTGAAGTTTCCCGTTACGAGGGAGAGCATATCCAGGTTTCCTGAATTTGGGGGCAGATCTGCTTATGTGCTCATCTGGACGACTACTCCATGGACACTTCCTGCTAATCTGGCTATCTGCCTCCATCCGGATTTTGAATATGTTGCGGTGGGTGTGGGGGATGAGATCTGGATTCTGGCCGAAGGACTCCTCAAGAGCTGCATGGAAGCTTTCGGCACTGAGAGCTACACGACTGTTGCCACTTACCGGGCTTTCCAACTGCAAGCCCTCACATGCCGGCATCCCTTTCTGGAGCGGGATTCGGTCATCGTGCTCGGGGCCCATGTGACCCTCGATGCAGGGACCGGTTGCGTTCACACAGCACCGGGTCACGGTCGTGAGGACTATGACATGGCCTTGCAATACGGCCTGGACGTCTATTCACCCGTCGATGATGACGGCCGTTTTATGGACGATGTGCCTTTTTTTTCGGGGCAGTTCGTTTTTGATGCGAACAAAAACGTGAACGCCAAGCTTAGGGAGGAAGGCAGGCTCATTCACGAAAGGGAAATCAGTCACAGTTATCCTCACTGCTGGCGATGCAAGAAACCAGTGATTTTCAGGGCGACCGAGCAATGGTTCATCTCGATGGAGAAGAACGATCTTCGGAAAAAGGCACTGGAGTGCATAGATCGGGTGGAATGGATACCCAGCTGGGGAAGAGAGCGCATCTTCAACATGATTGCCAATCGTCCCGACTGGTGCATTTCGAGGCAGCGGTCCTGGGGAGTACCCATAACCGTTTTTACGTGCAAGGATTGTGGCGAGGTTCTTGCCACCCGGGAGGCATTCGATCACGTTGCCGCACTGTTCGAAAAGGAGGGGGCCGACTGCTGGTTTGAAAAGGACGCCGAGGAGCTCATGCCGCCGGGCACAGTCTGCCGGGGATGCGGCGGAAGCCGGTTTGAAAAGGAAATGGACATTCTCGATGTCTGGTTCGATTCAGGCGTGTCCTTCGCCGCAGTCCTGGAACATCGCCCTTATCTCAGAGCTCCTGCGGACCTTTATCTGGAGGGGAGTGATCAGCACCGCGGCTGGTTTCATTCCTCCCTCCTCACAGCTGTAGGCACACGGGGAAAAGCACCATACAAGTCCGTGCTGACACATGGGTTCGTCGTTGACGGTCAGGGATACAAGATGTCAAAATCTTTGGGAAATGTCATTGCTCCCGAAGAAATCATCCGTCAGTACGGCGCCGAGATTCTGAGGTTGTGGGTCTCTGCGGAGGATTACCGCGATGACATTCGTATTTCCCCGGATATCCTCAAACGCCTGAGCGAAGCTTACAGGAGGATCCGCAATACCTGCAGGTTTCTTCTCGGGAACCTCTACGACTTCAAGCCCCACGAGGATGCCGTGGCCTATGAGGGCATGGAGGAACTGGACCGATTTGCCATGCACCAGCTTCAGGATCTGGTGAAGAGGATCCGGACCGCCTATGATCGCTTCGAATTCCATAAAGTATATCATGCCATCCACAATTATTGCGTCGTGGACCTGAGCTCTTTCTACCTCGATATTCTCAAGGACCGCCTCTACATCTCAGCCAGGGAGAGCAAAGCACGGCGATCCGCTCAAACCGCTATCCATGAGATTCTCACCTCGCTTTTGAAGCTCATGGCCCCGATTCTTTCGTTTACTGCGGAAGAAGGCTGGTGGCATCTTCCCCAGCGGCCAAGCGAGACTGTTCATCTGGAAGAACTCCCGCAGCCGAATCCACTCCACCATAATGAGGAGCTCAATCGACGATGGCAAAACATCCTTCTTCTAAGGCGTGAAGTGTTGCGGGCTCTGGAATCTGCCCGACAAGCCAGGACCATTGGTCATCCTCTGGATGCGGAGGTGAAGCTTTCCTTTCCCATTGGATGGCTTGAGTCTCTCAGTGGTGAGGAAGAGCTTCTCGCTTCGGTTTTCATTGTGTCCCGTGTCTCCTTTGTTGCCTCGGAGGTACTGAGACATCCCATGGAAGGAGAAGAAATCAAGGGGCTCCTTGTGGAAGTGGCGCCGGCTTCGGGAGAAAAATGCGGACGCTGTTGGGTGCGTGATGAGACGGTCGGGAAGTATGAGGACCATCCCGCTTTGTGCCGGCGTTGCCATGCTGTAATCACAGCGGGGACGTGATTCTCGAAGTTCTGCTCACTGGGTCTTCCAGGGGCTGGCTGCGGTAGTGTATGGAGGCGTTCGATGTTCTTTCTGGCGGTTCTCGCCGGTGCGATCCTTGTTGTGGATCAGGTGAGCAAGTTTCTTGTCATGCAGTATCTCCCGCTCCACAGCGTTCGGGAGATCATCCCCGATTTCTTCAACCTGGTGCATGTTCGAAACACCGGCGCTGCCTTCAGCATATTTGCCGGTGCCAACTCCTCGTTGCGGGTAGGACTTTTCATCGGACTGACGCTATTCGTTGTTGCCCTCATCCTTTACGCCTATGGAAAAGTCTCGAAGACGGACCGATGGACAAGGACCGCCTACACGGTGATTACCGGTGGGGCACTGGGAAATCTCGTGGATCGGCTTCGTTTTGGCGAGGTGGTCGACTTTCTGGACTTCTATGTGGGGGCATATCACTGGCCTGCCTTCAATGTTGCGGACAGCGCCATCACCCTGGGAGCCGTCATGCTCCTGATTTCCCTCCTGAGGGGAAGATAATGCCCTGACTTCCCTGGACCGCGGTTGCTTCACAGCACGGATTTCGGCGGTCGGGTTTCCACCACCCGATATCCTGGCACGGGGATTGGAATGTCCATTCCCCTTGGAAATGGAATCCAGATCTACTTAATTGGAGGTGATGAAGCCTTATTGCTGTTTCACCTCCTTCTTGAGCTTCACGATGGAATTCTGGGGAACCATGCGCCTGGCATCTTTGTCCCATACTTCTTGTTGAATGACGAGCCTGTCGTTGAAGATTTCCGTGATCATCCCGTTTTTGTCACCGGCGGGTGTCCCCACGCTGACGATGTATCCCTTTCCGGCTGCATCCTCAATGATGGCCTTTCGTCCCAGT
>JAAYUJ010000503.1 GCA_012517775.1 Deltaproteobacteria bacterium | reverse complement strand
TGACCGAGGAGGGGATCAAGGGGGCCCGGGAAGGAAGGCTCTCGGATACGGAAAAGCGCTTCCTCCTGGATATGTTCAGCGAGGGATGGGGACAGGCGCAGCTCACCCGTGAGATGAGGGGGAAGGTCTCGGGCCGGTTCAGACAGGTGAAGGATAAGGCGATCAGGGTCATGGGATTCCCCATGGAGATCGCAGAGCGGTACAACCGCATGAGCTTGGGACTTGCAGCGTTCCGGGAGGCCACGGAAGGAAGGGTCACAAATGAGAAGGCCCTCGGTGAGCTCAAGGCGAAGCCGGGGGATAAGCTCTCTTACGATGCTGCAAAGAAATTTGCGGAGGGTGTCGTGAACGACGCTCATTTCATCTACGGCAAGGGAAACCGGCCCGCCTTCCTTCTAGGGACCGCCGGCGGAAAGATGCTCTCAAGCGCTTATACCTTCAGGAGCTTCAGTCACAATCTCCTTTCCATGTGGAGGTGGATGCTCACCCAGGGGGACCGGGAAGGAAAGAAGGCCTTCGCCTATTCGATTGCGTCCATGGTCGCCCTCGGAGGCCTCGGGGCGGTCCCCCTCTACGGGACCCTTGCGGCCCTGATTCGGCAGCTCTTTGGTGACGATGTGCTGGAGAGCGGAGTGAGGAAAGAGCTTCCTCCGGGCATGAGGGACCTGGTCATGTGTGGATGAAGACGAGGGTTTGGTTTTCGGATCAGGCCGCCTGAACTATTTGATCGCCACATCCCCACGCCTGAACCGGTTTACCCCTCCACCCTGCGGGGACTTGGCGAGCCAGATTTCTCTCATTGACACCCCGATGGTTGCCGGTCGAGTGAGTGCAAAGTGAGCCAGCAGTTCACTATCAAGCACCATTCCTGACAGTTGACCCAGGATTGCCCCATCCTGGAAAACCACCTCTTCCTCACAGAAAACGGATCGTTCTCCGACCCAAATAGGGTGGCGGGCATTTAACCTGCGGGCATCAAAACCGTCTGCGGGTTACCAGGGTGAAGGTGATACATGCGTAATTGGGGCTACAGACTGAAAGGAACGGTTCCCAGCACGCTCCCTCCCTGGCGAATGATGATCTGATACTGGGATTGACCCCACCTCGTGGATATATATGATCCTGAGTGCTTAATAGTCTTCGGGATTGCTCCCTGTGCGATCATCTGATTCGCATGATATGGTAACCCATTGGAATCATAATGCCCTCCAGACCCTTAAGAGGCAAGGAATGCGGCCCATCAGAACAGTCGAGAGAACGTGGGCTGAAGGTTGTGCGCCGGACGCCACCTCAATCCATTGCGCGGCAGCCACAGGATGTGAATCTCCGGCGCCGAGCCTTCATACAAGACGGCGTGCTCGCCGCGGGAGAGCTTGAACTCCGGGCTCGTCACGGCCTTGCCATCGATGTGCAACGTTGCGCCGGCGAGGGCTCTTTCTGGCTCCAGGAAATAGCGGTCGTCTCTCACAGCGAGGAAGCGTGCGTCCAAGCGTCCTGTTGGAGAAATCTGGTAACGATGCCCCCAGAGAGCGAGATCGCCGTCGTAGGGTTGGTAGTGCTCGGCGAGAAACGATTTGACCGATGATGGCAATCCCTCCTCGCGAATGTCGTGAACTAAGAGAACGCATCCGGTCGACATGAGTGCGCCTGGTATCTCACGCTGCAGCATATCCCTCCTCGTGGCTCGGAGTAGTGCATCCGTATAGAAATAGAAGTACGCATGAGGTCTTGTGACATACCCTCCAGAGTTGTCGTAGGCGGCGTCCGTATGGTCCGTGAGCATGCCGATTCGTTCCAAAACCGTGCGTTGATGTACGTTCGACGATGAAGCGAGGAGCATGACGTGCCACACCCCGAATCCAGCGAGGATGACGAGGAGGGTCACGCTGAGAGCGCGGGGGGCGGGTGAGCGGATGGCCCCGGACAGGCTGTTCACGCCGCGAGCTGCAAAGACAGCGACCAACGCCAGAAAGGGAAGAAGGCTGTACGGGAAGGCAGCTCGCTGGAGAGCAAAAGAAAGGAAGGCGGTAGGAAGCGCTGCCAGCGCAATGGAATCGGGGGAGGACAGGAACTGGTTCCTTAAATGAAGTAGCCTGCGAAGTGTGGTCAGGGATCCGAGCGCCGCCAGAGCGAGGAGCCAGCCATCTGTGGCGAGGAGCGGGTCGAAATAGCTCCGCCAGGGAAAGCCCGGGTAGGCGCGCTGGTGCTCGAGAGCCCATGCGATGCACCATTGCCAGCACGCCTTATACGAGTGCGTGACGACGAGGTACGTGGCCACAGCGGACAACACCGCGCCGGCTCCGACTGCGAAGGCTTGGGCAGAGCCAAGGGCTGACGGCTCGGTGCGCCTGCACGGCAAGAACGCCGCAATGAAAGCGAGGAAGAGAGGTGCCTGATACGCGATGGCCTTCTGTGAGGACCAGACGGCGGCCATTGCCAGAGCACCGCAGCAGAGACCTCGATATGTCGGTCGCCATGAGGTATGGAGCACACCAATGGATGTGAGGAAGAAGGCACATGCCAGGGCGTCCGGGCGGATCTCGGTGGCGAAACGCACGAAGGTCGGTGTCGAGAGAAGCAACAGTGGTGCCAGCAAGGATGCGGCATGCTCATGCTGGTTCACCATCGCCACACCAAGGCAACTCAGCAAAAGGATCGGGATCATCGCGGCACGTAGCAGAAGGATGCCAGATGGCGCATCGCCGGTGATCACGAAAACCAACGAAAGCATTTGATAGATCAGCGGAAAATGGTGTTCGAAGAAGTCCCTGTATGGGATCTGCCCGTGAGCCACGAGCCAGGCGGCATGGGCATACTGGAACTCGTCGATGCTGAAGGCCTTGAGCCAGGCAACTGCAGCCGCGAGCCCCAGGAGGGCTCCGATGGCGATCACGGACGCAACCGAGTGCCAGTTCGGCGTGGCGGCCTGCCTTTCCTCTATCGGGTGACTCAACATAGCCTCTTTACCGTCAACCTCCATTCACCCAGCGTTCCTGACAAGGATCTGGGGCACACCACACGCGGGCCACCGTTGGGGGAAACGAAAGCCCGTGAAGCGGGTCATGACGATCCATGTTGCGTCGAAGCGAGCCACTGCATCACTGCCAGACAGCGTAACGCCGATCCAGATCCTGGAATCCGCTGCCCATCCGGATTGCCAGGCAAGACTCGCCGCAGGCAAATGCATGCAAGAGGCAGGGAACGCGGCTGTTTGAAGGACGGCATATTGACCGCCGCTGTTTGCGAAGGGACGTCCTCTGGCCTTTGCACAACGGCAGGCCGCCAAGTTATGCGGTCCGGGACGAGCTGATAACTGGACAGTCGTAAGTTCTCTTCGGGATACAGAGGCATCCCGAAGGGGATTGGTCAGACAACCAGTACCTTGCGCTCACCTGAGCCCCAGGGTCTGGCAAAGTCACCCCGGTTGGCTGAGAACCTATTCCTCCCCTGTTCCTCAGGAAGGTGTCGTCCAAGGTGCCATTCGTGCAGAATTCTTCCCTTCCATAGTAAGAAAAGTCCCCGCCTGTCAAACTTTGCACATTCTTCGCGAAAGAACACGTAAAACCAACTTCGACATAGCTGCACAGCACTCTGTCATCAAACAGAACTTACGACTGTCGAGTGATGAATGAGACGTAAATCCTCTCGTCAGATAAACAGCGGAGTGAATCACCGAGGGATGGATAAGGCAATGGATGTGCCGTTGGAATCTCTTATCCGCTCTTCATGAATCTCCTGCTCTGGCGGCTTCCTCCAGTTCGGCAATGAGGGTCGCCACCTCGAACCCATAGGCACGGGCCACATCCTGAAGAGTATCGAAGAGGGCCTCACAGCAAAGGCACCTTCCCACACGCTCACTATAGCGGGCGAAGACGGCTTCGGTCTCCCGGCAATCGGCAACGACGTCCAGAATGCTCATTTCAGGAGTGAAGGATCTACCCGTGGATGCCACGGACTTGCCCTCCTTCAGACGCCTCGCTCCTAAAGACTGACTCGAGGGCGAGGGGAATGCAGACGATGATGTCTGTAATCTGAGTGGCAGGGGTTGGATGGGCGTAATGCCCTGCGAGTCGATTGACGCGGGCTGCGACGGCTGCCGCCCTGTCAAGTTCCATGCCGGTGGAGGCAAATGCCGCAACGATTCCCGTCAAGGTATCTCCGGTTCCTCCAATAGCCTCCATGGGCTCACTCACCGGGTGATCCACAACAGCCAGTATACCGTTCCGGTCAAAAACATAATCCCGAAGACCCTTGACCAGGAGGTAGCGGGACGCATTGTCATGACGATATGCGCGGGCAGCCAGTTCAGGAACGCGGTTCTCTTCGTGGAGGATAAATCCACGGGTGTAGAACGGATGAGGCGCCGTTTCATCAGCCAAAAAGGCAAGTTCTCCCACGTCGGGCGTGAAGAGGTCATAGGAAGGCGCCTGACCGCTCATTTTGGCAGCATACATGAATCCGGCATCGGCAATGAGCAGCGGCCTGCGGGGCATATCCTCCACAGCGAAGAGGACCCGGTTATGCCAATCCACATCCGGCTGAAGATAATGGAAGGCGATCGTATCAAAGTGAGTGCGGCCAAGGTGCTCCGTCAGGTATTCGTAGAGGAGCCGACTTCCTTTTCCGAGTCCCACGTCTCCCACAAGGTAGCCGAATGGTTTCGGATGGCCCAGGTACTCAAGGACCTTGCACGCCGCAGCCAGGAGGGCCGGTGTCCCCCGGTTGACGGGAACCGATCTGCCATCCAGAAGGATATTCCCTCCTCTCAGTTCAACTTCACCACTTATCAGAGGGAATTCGGGGTCCGGAACCGTCCCCACTACGGCAAGCATCGGCGCTTCATCTCCTCGTAGGCCAAATGCAGAGCATAACCGCAGAGAGTATGGCCGATTTCGTTGGGGGCCGGTGCCTCGGCGAGGCTTTTTCCCACCATCCGGGCGGCAAGATAAGGCACATCCGGGCAGCCTCCCCCGGAAACATTCACGATAATGGAAGTCTCCCTGTCGACGGTTATCTTCATGTTGGCCGCCCTCACCATGAGATATTTTCCGAGATCCTTGACCTGGAAAATGTCCACCGGCTGTAAAAGGGGACTGCTTACCGGCACCGCATCCAGTGGAGATATCCCCTCAAGGCGAAGCGTTCTGACGATGTTCAGCTTCTCTATCAGGGGGAACTCGATCACCAGATCGCAACCGCTCCTCACCTCCGGAGGCGGTCCCATCACCCGTATCGGCCAGGCGGCCCGTTTCAGTACCTTCTCCGCCCGAATGACCTCGCTTGTGTGCTCGAAGACCAGTATGCCGCGGTCCCTGCCGTCATGGCTCGTGGAAGTCTTTCGTTTCTTACCCTTGAAAAAACTGAACATGGCGATCAGCTCTTCACCAGGGTGATGCGGTATTCGACCCCTTGAGGCTGGACCTCCTTCAACGCCCAGCCCTTGCTGGCTGCAGCCCGAATCACATTCTCCTTGGAAGTGTCCGTATCCACCAGGACCACGATTTCACCACGATCCATTGCCTTGATCTGATCCAGGGTCGCGAGCACCGGCTGCGGGCATGAAAGCCCTCTTGCATCGACCGTAGCGTTCATTTCCAATTCTCCTTTCCTAAACTGAAGCCGGCTTGTTTTCCACCGGCATTTTCGCCCCTGAAGTCTCTCTCACCGAACGGAGTCTCATGGTAAATCCGATGAACAG
>JAAYUJ010000502.1 GCA_012517775.1 Deltaproteobacteria bacterium | reverse complement strand
GCGACTGAGTGGCTCCCATGAGGTTTTTCATCAGTCCCTGTGTGACCGCCGGATAGGCCATGATAGATTTGCCGGTCATCCAGCAATCCCCACCATCAGGAAAGCAAGTGCCACAATCATGACCCAGCGGGGAAGGATCCCGATGGACACGTCCCCCGGCGAGGTCGCAACACGGGCAGCATAACACATGTGTTCCTCCTCACTGTACGGCGTCTCTCTGTTCTTGTTCCGCCTCATCCCTGCTGAAAACACCCGCCATCCTCCGGCAAAGAACCTCGAATAACTTGTGCTCAGCTGTCACTGGGCCGTTCATGATGGTTCTTTCTTTGCGGCAAATATGACAGCTTGGATTTGGAGACTCTCCAGCACGGCCAGGCACTCATGGCTGGGAATCCATACAATGTATCGGCAACTCTATGAGGTCCAGCAAGCGCCTTTTTGAAACCTGCGCGGCTGAATCCTCTGCGAGTATTTTCGGAGGATTCTCCTCCTGTTTCATTCCCTTCGCCGAGAGAACACTCCCCATCATGGTTTTGAGGCGACCGCGGTTATGAATGTCCTTGGTTGATATTCAGATTCGTTTTGCCCCTCACAGGCTGGGAAGCATTTGCTGAGGGTCGTGCAGGGAGGCAGACATCTTTTCTATGTGAAGTTGATTTCACTTCTTCAACAAGCCCTGGTGTCCTGAACAGGCTGTGACGGGATTGCGTAGACATAGCCGACGCCCCGTATCGTTTTGATACGTTCGATTCCGCAGAACTTGTGGCCGAGTTTCCTGCGGAGACTGCTCAAGTGCACATCCACGCTGCGATCATAGGCTGTGAGATGTCGGCCGAGAATACTTTCGGCCATTTGTTGCCGCGTTACAACATGACCTGCCGATTTGAGCAGCATTTCCAGAAAACTGAATTCAACTGAGGTTAAATCGAGCCGCTCCCCGCTTCGACGAACATCCCGGCTGCCTATATCCATTTCTATGTCGCCTACGACGATTTTTCCGAGTCGAGGAACCCCGGTCCTCCCGGCATGCCTGTCACCGGTTCGGCGGAGTATGGCTCGCACTCTTGCGATGAGCTCCCTCGGATTGAAGGGCTTTGTCAGGTAGTCGTCCGCTCCCATTTCAAGTCCGGTGATGCGTTGCATCTCATCATGAGAACCAGTCATCATGAGGATGGGGATGGCCAGTCGGGAACGGATCCCCCGGAGAACTTGGAAGCCGTTCATGCCAGGGAGCCCCAAATCCAGGAGGATCAGGTCGTATTTGCCGAATCCTGCGAGAACATGCGCCAATCCCTCCTTGCCGTCATGCAATATCGAGACGTCAAATCCTTCAATTCGCAGACAGTCTGCCAGCACTTCACAGAACTCAGTATCGTCATCTATGATCAGGAGAAAGCTCATGTGATATGCTCCCTTAGATCCCAATTCCGTAAGTTCTCAATAGATTCAGGTATCGACAGATTCATAGGTCATGTTTCCATACCCGACACATTGGTGCAAATGCTGTCGGGATTGGAATCCCGACCTACTTATTGAGAAGGTACCCAATTCCTATAGCCGTCCGATTCATACTGACGCGGTTGGACCGCTCTCTCCATTATCCCCGGATGGAATAGGGGAACGGTCATCTCGCTTGCGCTCATTCTCAAACCGTTCATCCTGCGGGGGAATCCTTTGCAAGGCGCGGCAGTGCCGCGCCTGCTGAATTTCACGGGTCAGTTTCCTCCCTCCATGAATTCCGGCCTGGGGAGGTCTATCGTGGTCAGGAGTCGCAGGTCCGGGGTGCTGTAACGATGTATCATCGGACCGTTGAGAACGTAGAGGAAACCGTCTGTGATCCAGAGCCCATGAGGCATGCACATTGGAAGCGGTGGAGGGGGATTCTGATCGAAATTCGGCTCCTGAGGTGGAGGGGTCAATGGGGGTGGAGGCACCGGCACCTCCACTGAAATCAGGAGTTTCAATTCAGTTTCGGTGATTCCATATTGCAGGATTTCGCCGCCGGCCATCACATAAAGGTAGGTCTTATCCCCGCAGATGCCTGACACCCCATGAACGGGAGGAGGAGGCATGTCGCTTTGATCGGCAAGAGCGGTACCGGTCGTCAAACCCAGAATCAAAGCCAGTGAAAAACCTGTCAACATCTCACGCATGTTCATGTCCATCTCTCCTTGTGGTTCGATTTGCGATACCTTCGGTACAGCGCTTCCTGGAAGAACAAATTCATCATATGTTTCACCTGTGGAGAAGATGTGGAGGTAAAATGAAAATTTTGTGGAGATGAGCCTGCGATGTTCCCATGGGATTGACTTGGTGAGAGGAATAAGCCAGTTATGAAGACACGTGTGAGGTGCAGGAGAGGGAGTCCGCCGTTTGGAACCGGGGCAGGACATCGGATACGGACAGGGTGAAATGAATCTGAAATTCAGACACAAAATGTTCCTTGGCTTCCTTTTGAACAGCTTTGTCATTGTGTTCTGCGTTCTTCTCTTTGGAAGGTACTATGCGTCCCGCAACTTCGAAGAGTATATTGGCAAGGTGGAAAGGGAGAGACTGAATCAACTGGCGGATGCATTGAGTCGGAAATTCCAGAAGACCCGCACATGGGAACCGATTCTCCATGACTGGGACCAGTGGCTTGAGTTGACGGCTATCGGACCGGAGCAGCCTCCAAGGGGTGCCGGAAGAGCCCAATCACCCTTTTCCGCCCCTCCTCCGTTCCTGCGATCCTCTTCAATGGACGGACAATCCGAGGGAGGAAAACCTCCACTGTCCGGTGAGCCCCCGCCCCCGCCTATGCTTCCTCCCGGTCCGCCGCCGGACCATCGAGCCGTCGGACCACGCATCGCACTTTTCGACGCCGAAAAGAGTCCCCTGACGGTAACGGATTCCTCCTCGTTGGATGGATATCGATTGAGACCCATCAAGGTGGACGACCAGGTCGTCGGATGGCTTGGGATCAGGAAAATGGAACATCCCGCCCGTCCAATGGATGTGGAATTCATCAGACATCAATCCCGGATATTCTATTCCATAGGTGCTGTGGCCCTGGCTCTGGCGCTTCTCGTAACCTTCGTCCTCCTGCGGCAGCTCATGGCACCCGTGAAGAAGCTGGCTGAAGGAACACGGGCCATGAGCTGCCGCCGATTTGAAACGCGGATCGAACTTCCCCACCAGGATGAGCTCGGACAACTCGCTGCGGATTTCAATGCCATGGCCCAGGCACTGGAAAAACACGAGGAGATGCGAAGGCAATGGGTCGCCGATATCTCCCATGAATT
>JAAYUJ010000501.1 GCA_012517775.1 Deltaproteobacteria bacterium | reverse complement strand
TTGTGCCATGGTGTCGGGTATGGAAACCCGACCTGCGATGCGGTTGTTACCTGGACTTATTGAGAAGTTACATGGATAACAGTTTAGAGATGTTGATCATTGCCAGTTCTAATGATCAGAAAAAACCCGATTTCTATAATACGGCTCTGGTAGCTGGTGGAGATGAGGGGGATCGAACCCCTGACCTCAGCCTTGCGAAGGCTGCGCTCTCCCATCTGAGCTACATCCCCACGAGTTCTGATTCTTATAGCGAGTTCCACAGCAACTGTCAACCAAAGTCCCGGCCGATGCGATCGACTTCTTCTCAAGTACTGGACCGGCGATCTCGTTATTGGATTCTCCTCACTTTTCTCTCAATGGATCCTTTATGCATCGGAAGGTAGATCTCTTTTGCCCTGCTTGTAGAACTGCATCAGGAACTCAGTGTCCTTTGGGGAAAGGTCGAAACGCATTACGGCCTCCTGAACCAGTTTCAGCGGAGACTTGGCCGGATTCTCCTCCAGTTCGCAGGAAATCCACCTGACCGCTTTGCGTAATCCCTCACCCTGAGGCATTATAGTGGTCATATCTTCATTACCTCCCTTTGTAGCGGCTCAATATTCTCAGCTCATTTCCGCTGGAAGGACACATACCCATTCCCATGGAAATCTCAAGCGGAAAAAAGCACCATTGGGGCAGACGCCGGAGGAATGCCGAACCGAGCGACATGATCGCTGATTTCTGCGTCAGGAGGGTGATGCCCCGGCTGAAAAAGAATACCCGACCCCGATATACGGGGGCGTTGGTCTTCTCACCCACCACCAGCGGCGATCCCAATCGTGTCCGCTGGATCGGTCGCTCATTTCACGATATATTAATTAATTGAAGGTGTCTATGCCACACGGAGAAATCCATTCTCGTTCCTGCTGAGAAGTTGCGCTTTCAGATCGCTCCACGCCTTATTGCAGGAGCTGCTTCCAGACGCAACGCTGCCCAGCCTCGCGGCATGATGCCGCTCCTGCGGAAACGGAGTTTTTCATCCTTAACGGCCCCTGCGGCATCCCTATTGCGTCATATCCACGAATTCAAGGATCCAAAGTTCTGTCCAAGGTTCAACATTCGAACCTCAAAGGAGACTCCGTTCAACTTCCCGTGTCCGTGACCCCGGCTTCTTCAAATGTCTTGATTTCTTTTAGAATTCTTGCACACGCTTCGATGACGCTCATGGCAAGAGCCGAGCCGGTACCTTCCCCGAGGCGCATTTCCAGGTCAAGAATCGGACGCAGCCCCAGCAGTTCGATCATCGCCGCATGCCCCACTTCCTTGCTCCGATGAGATATAAAGAGATAGTCCCCAGCTTCGGGAACCAGGCGACAGGCAATGAGGGCACCCGCCGTGGCAATGAAACCGTCACAGACGACGGGGACTCTTGCACGCGCAGCTCCGAGAACGGCACCTGCCAGAGCAGCGATTTCCAGTCCGCCGACTTTCGACAACACATCCACAGGGTCACGGGGATTTGGCTGATTGATGGCGATGGCCCGCTCAATAATAGACACTTTCTTCTCGAATGCCTCGTCATCAATGCCTGTGCCGCGCCCTGTCAAATCGCGTACATTGCTGCCGCTGAATACCGCGATGATGGCAGCAGACGGAGTAGTGTTCCCTATCCCCATGTCCCCCGTGCCGATCATCCGATAACCCTCCTTTCTCACGGCATCCTGGACCAGCTCTGCTCCGAGCATGAGGCCCCGTAGAGCCTCATCCCTGGTCATGGCCGGTCCAGAAGCGATGGAGGCTGAACCTTTTCTGATCTTTCTGTGGATAATCGGCCAGTCCGCAGGCAGATCCACGCAAACCCCGCAGTCTACGACCCTCACGTCAGCCCCCACATGGTCTGCCAGTACGTTGATGGACGCCCATCCCCGGGTGAAGCTATAGACCATCTGGCTGGTCACCTCCTGAGGATAGGCGCTTACCCCTTCCAACGCCACACCATGGTCCCCCGCCATAGTGAAAATGATCTTCTTATGGACGTCGGGAACGAGCGTTTCCTGAATACCCGCCAACCTTGCCGCAATGCTTTCCAACTGCCCCAATGATCCCCTCGGGCGAATCTGAGCATTCAGTCTTTCCCACGCCTTCCCTTCAAATTCCCTGGAAGCAGCACAAACGCCTCCGACCAATTCCTGAAGTCCGTTCATCTTCCCTTCCTTTGCGTACCACGGAAGTCCATCTTAAACATCGGAGATAATCCCCAGGAAGGACTCCAAAACAGGTGATCATTCCCTCATGGGACTCTCGGTTTGTAACGCTATGATCGCCGAACCATTTCACGAGGAAAAAATTCCCTCGAACTTCCGGCAAAAAAAAACCTTCAAACCTCAACGTCAAGGCTTGAAGGAATGCATGATGGCTTCAGCAAGCATTCAGCCGGATGCCCGGAAAATTTGACGGGCTCCCTCTTCACGGCAGGTCTTCTGACTTGCGGCTTACCTGATTGCCGGGCCTTCCCGCTCCTGCCAATACTCACTGATCAAGGAACAGTGGCAAAAAACCAGCATCTTTCTCCGCACACAGCGCCGGCCATACGTGTCGGATTCTCACCGACTTCCCTATCAAGCTTCAGAGAAGCACCGCAGAGAGGCTTATCTGGTGAAAACTGCAAGGCGCGACTACATGGCTACGCCTTCTTCGTTGCCCTTTTCAGAAATTTCAGCGCCTTTTCGGTATCGATCACCGGGATGATTTCCGCAACCCCGAGATCAGTCCAGTTGAAGATGGAAGAAGCGAGGTGAATCTCATCATCAGCTTCAAACAGACGGAAAACCCGGTGCCCTGAAATGTCGAACCACTCGCCCTTAATCTCTACACCGACACTCTTTTCAACACTTTTTATGCCTCTTTCGATGACCTGATCACGATCTTCCGGCGCATAACTGAATATGGCAAGAAACTGCATGGCATCCTCCCTTTTCCTGTGGCTGCACGGGGTTCCCGAGTTCTCGTGAATCCAGACGCTTCAACGAATACTATTATAGATATGTAATCCGGGAAATTGCAAGCACTCCGAGCTCCTGAAGCCAACAAGTCCGGCTCCCTCACACAGAGGCAATTCATGGGGAGATTTTCAATGAGTGCGGGGGAAATCGATATGATTGAGGGATCACGTTCATGGGATTCAGTCGGTCGATAATTCAGGCCTTTTCCTGTATGTGAAAAAGAAATGGAGATTCCCTGATTCGTTTTGATCAATTCTGCTTGCAGTTCTTGAGAAATTGCGCATAGGACCCGTCCTTTGCGGGATTGTAGGAACTGGTGAAGGTCTTTTCAAGAACCAGAGCAAGCTCCGTAGTGCTGCGCCATCTTTTGAAAGGATCGAGCTCCAGACATCTCATTACCACATCATTCACCTCTTCGGGGATGTCCCTTCGCCATACCTTGGGCGGGTTGGGGTACTGTTCGCAGTGCTGGATTTCGTATTCCTCGAAGGAAGACGCTTTGAAAGCGGGTATTCCCGTGAGCATCTCGTAAAAAATAGCGCCGAACAGATAGATGTCGGTAAAGATTGGCGGCTTGCGACGGGACAGGTACGGACGGAACTGCTCCGGCGCTCTGTAAGCCAGGAAAGGGAGAGGCAATCTGTGAATGGCAACGGCTTTCGGGTTGGAATCCTCGAGGGTTTTCCAGAGTCCGCCATTGTTGATCTTGAGTCGCGGCCTCTCATCAGAGAGAAGAATTCTCGACGGCCGAAGATCCAGGTGGAAAATTCGCCGGATGCGCTCATCCTGGCCCATGTGGAGATGAAGATCCCCCAGAGCAATGAGGATCTGGTACGCGAGATAATTTGCGAGGGGCACCGGCATGGCCTCTCCCCCTGTCAAGAGATCTCCAAGAGAGAGGGGAAGATGTTCACGAACGATGCAGAGCTGGTCTTCTACATGGGCGATATCATAGATGCTCACCAGGTATCGTGAGTCGATCATGGTCTGTGTCCGTGCCCAATTTGCGAGAGTCTCCGGTCGAGCAGCCTCATTGAAAGGGGTGCTCAGCAGCTGACCTGCAAATCGTCTGTTACTGCCCTCCTCTTCAAGTTCCACTACCAGAGAAGAGACTCCCACATGCAACACGTTTGACACCCGGTAGACGATCCGCCCTCCCGTCAGGTATTCACCATTTCCCATCCGCCATGATGCAATCTGTTCCCCTATAAGCCTGCTGGCCGGTGACTGATCAAAGGAAGTCACCGAAGAAACGATGTATTCAGCGCTTTTCTCCTGTATATGTTCAATGTTCCCATCCTCTCCGGAGCCGTTATTCTTTCCAGGAGGTTCAGGCTTTGGCGCAACCACAGGCCGGACTTCCTTTTTTCTCAAAGCCTGCGTGCATTTGGTAATCTTGGACAGGACCTGCCGTTTGAGATCTTCTGAAACGTTCGGCTGGGTGTACACAATTTCATAATAGCTGATTGCCTCCTCCCAGTGCTCCAGTCGGCCGGCACAGTCTCCAGCCAGTTCCCAGCATTCAAACATCTGGTTTCCAACTACTGCGGCCTTCTTCAGTTCGTGAATTGCATCCTGCCAGAACTGGCCATCCATGAGAGCGAGAGCATACTGGTATGACTCTGAGGGGTCAACGGCGGCAGGGTTCTGTTGTTCATGAGATTCATCCCCCGGAGCAGTGGCTGCATTGGAGCTGCCCGTAATCTTTTCCAGTTCTCTTTGAACCAGAGCGGAGATGTTCTCCCTGTCGGCTTCCGGCAGTTCCAATCCACTCAATTCATGCAGGATGCCGTGCATGATCTCCACGGCACCATCTCCGAGACCTTGCTCATAGTACAAGCGCGCTTCTTCCAAACGGCTCATGTACGTTTGAAACAGCTCACCAGAAAGCATTACTCTTCCGCTCCTACAGCCCGGGAATTCTTTTTTGGTACCTTCTCAATAAGTAGGTCGGGATTCCAATCCCGACAGCTTTTGCGGAAATATGTCGGCTATGGAAACCCGACCTACAAAGCTATCGTTACCTGGGCCCCTATTGAGAAGTTACATTGCCAAGTGCCTTCTCAATAATCAGGCCGGGATTCGAATCCCGACCTGATTATTGAGAAATTACGAGTCATCAGAGTGAAACAACATCCTCAGGTACTACTTGATATGAGTGTTTTCATTACCCTCCTGGCGCGGCCCTCGAACAAGCGCATCCATATTGAGTACTTCCACAGGGTCACCCGAGTCCCCTAGGGCCGTTCCCAAAACGTGGCCGCTGACATGTCTTTTCATCTTGATCTCCGTGTCATTGTGGAGGTCTACAACCGGGGAATCCACAAAGATGATTCCGTGGTGCCGACCGGTGCTCACGAGAATAACACCTCCAGCAGAGGTTGAATTTGCAGGCATGCCGAAGATTTCCTCCGGTATGGGCAGGAAGCGATAGTTCTTGAGCACCACCGAAGGCAAGCCGCTCCATGCACCGAGCAGGCCTGATCGAATGCTCCTGTAAAACGGTTTGAAGTCACTCAGAACAGCGTACCCACGCGCAATGATATTTGCCACCTTCTTTGTATTCACCCTGTCTATTTTCAGAACATGCTTCGCCAGGATTGCGAACTGCTTTCCACAAAGACTGAAAATGAAGGCCTGATCATTTCTTGTGACAACAGGATCCTCCAGAGTATCCTCGGCAGGCTCAGCCCGTTGCATGATCGGGATCTCTTCATGAACAGCTTCACGAAAAACAGGTGTGGGCGCTGAAACGGCGACTTTCTCCTCCAATGTCCTTGAATGATTCTGACGCAGCCATTCGAGGCCGTCCTGCCACTCCTCGTTTCTTGCCTTGGAGAAAGATGCATATTGTTCCAGCACAAAGCCGACATCGGCCAATTGCTGCGACACTTTCCTCAGAGCGACGGTTCTTGGAAGGTTCCCTTCTATTTCACGAACTGCCTTTGCTACATTCTCGAAAATCTTCAGGGCTTCCCTGTTGACCTGAACGAAGGTCTGCTTCCACTGCTCCCACCGCTCCAGATCCATGGAGGGCCAATCCGGCCGCGGTCCACTCGTGAGTGCATCAAACGGTGAAGCCCTTTCCACCCGGACCGCTTCAGCCTCTGCTTCCCTTCTCTCCCCAAAGCGATCCCTCATGGCTTTGTAGCGACTCACCAAGTTCCTGAGCTTTTCCTTTTCATTGGAGCCGGGACCGGTTTCCGAGAGAAGCAGAGTCTTGAGCACTTCCTGGGCGTTTTTCATCATTTCGACAACTTCTGGCTGCACTGCGTCCGGGTTCAATCTGACACGATGAAGAAGAGACCTCAGCAGCTTAAAGAGAAACAGGGTTTCTCGTGATTTTTCACAGTACAACCGCAGATTCTCAACAGCGCCCCAAAGTTTTGTGACGTTTTCTACGGAAAACTCCCAATCCAGGCTGAGGTATGCGATGTTGAAATTCTCCACCAGGCCCGGGAGATCCGAGGGCGGAGAACTGGGAGAAGGTATCTCACCGGTATCCATCGGGGGAGAGGATTTCTCCATCTGGATTACCATTTCCTCTCGAGGCGTCTCGATGACTTCACTTTCAGAATCACCTTCAAGCTCCAGCTTGGGAACAGGACGGTGCATCTCTGACGCAGTCTGGCCACCATTGGCCCTGTCCGGTACAACCCCTGCGGATTGGATCTCGGGTTTCGTGATAATCGGAGAAGTCTCTTCCGCAGGCTCGAAATCAGCATCGGCAGGCACAAAGAGGCTATCAATTTCTTTATCGATTTGCATCTCAAAAGCCTCGACGTTGATACCTGCAGGTGGCGCTTCGGACCTGCCGCCGACCCTTTTCGATTCATCAACCGCGACAGGGCCCGGCGCCTCTACCACTTGGATTTCCACATCATGAACCACATGGACTGCAGACGGTTTCTCCTCGGGGGCCGTCAGAACATCCCCAGGCACAAACAAGCTGTCAATTTCCCTGTCCACCTGCATTTCGAACGCATCGACGTCCAACGCAAGTCCCTGGCCCTTCTGTTCATCATCTTTGTTAGTGATCATAGGGAGTTTCCTTTTCTTGACTATTCCGAACTTCTCAGACGTTGCGTTCAATGGGCGAGGAATCTTGCACCTAAAGTCCTATCTCTCCAGTTGCCCCCCCACCTTCTGAATGACGTTCTTGATCGTCCGTTTGCTGATTTCCCTCAGTGTCTCGTACACGCCATATCCCTTCACGGCGCTTGCTTCAAAGTATGGGACCCGGAGTTCCTTGTTGAGATCCTCTTCCATTTCTTCAACGCTCAGCAGGGGGATGTTGGATTCAGTGAGGTCTCGCTTGTTATATTGAAGAACGAGAGGGATTTCTTTGATGTTCAACCCCTCTCCCTGCAGGTTTTCGGCAAGATTCTGGAGGCTTTCGATGTTTCTCTGCCTCTGAACTCTCAGGGAATCAGCCACAAAGGCGACACCATCAACTCCCCTCAAGACAAGTTTGCGGGTCGTATTGTACATGACCTGACCCGGCACTGTGTAGACCTGGATCCTGATGCTCAAGTCCATGATTTTTCCAACGCTGAGCGGCAGGAAGTCAAAAAACAGCGTACGATCCCCCTTGGTATCGATGGTAACCATCTTGCCACAAACCTGCTTCGACATGGATTCGTGGATGTAGAGGAGATTGGTGGTCTTTCCCCCGCGTCCAGTCCCGTAGTAGACAAGCTTCGCCTGGATTTCGTTTCTACTGAGATCTATAAAGGCCACCTTTGTCTTCCTTCATTTCCATAGAGTATCGACGACAGCTCCTGGATCGCCTTGCCCGATTTGATCCGAATCAAACCTAAAGAGACATTGTCATCGAATAGAGTGATGATGATATATTCCTTGCCGAATCGGCTGAAATGAATGCTTCTTCTGTCTCCTTTGTGAAACAGCAATGTGAAGTCATCCTCACCGATGAGCTTGGCAATTTCTGCCGTTGCGGCAAAATTGGCCGCAGACAGCACGGCAAGGGAGGAAATATCCTCCATGTGGAGGCTTCCGCGCTCCATGATGAGGTTTCCAGTCACGTCCACGATAAGCACATGATCGGCGCCCGCATCAAGAAGCTCCTTGTCAATGATTGTCGCAAGATTGGTCATGTGGCTTGTATCCAGGATCATATTCATCACAACTTGCAACCCCTTCCTTCAGTGAAACCTGAATACGCTCAGATGCTCATCACTCAGACATATTCAGGCTGAATCCAGAGAATTACGACAAGGCACTCCAGTAAACCTATCGTGGACGAGAATGCCGCCAATTTAACGGCTCCAACGGTGAACCAGCAGGCAACCGGGCCCTGCAAGGGTCGATGAGGGTCTCACGACCCTGCATCGCAGGTCCGGTGCAGATGTTGATATGCTGATACCTCCTCGAAAAGCGGGTGATCCTGCTTAATGGTCAGATGATTGAGCGGGGCAATGAAAATGCCGTCCTCCCCCACGATGGAACACAGGATGTTTCCTGATTCATCTGAATCAAAGGCGTCGTTGATCTGGAGCTCACTCCCCGTGTTCAGCCCCCGTCCTTTTATTCCTATCATTTTCAGGAGATCCTTGGATGGATATGCCGGAATAGGTGTGTGTTTTCTGATTTCCCTGAGCAGCTTTGAATAGGTGTGACTGCCTCCCTCAGAAAGCCTTTCGTCTCGACGCCTCATCGATTCCAGAAGCAGATGTTCCAGAGGCTTGTCGATGGATGCACAGCTCTCCGGAGATAATGGAAAAGTCTCGAAACGTCCGTTGTTCCACTGAAGCATCTCCATGAGGGCCTTTTCTCCATGGATGTCGCCTTGCTCGGCGTGACAGACGCGACCGGACTTCACATGGATCGTTCCATTTCCTTGGGAAGACTCCACACGAATGACAAGACTTGAACTGGAGAGGCAGACCAACTGGATCAAGTCGGTCAACTGGATGGAACGGATGGCACCTGCGAAACCTTGAGGTGGAGCATGAAATTGCTGCATGTTGTCACCCGAATCCAGAACTGTCCCCAGCAGACTTGCCCCTTCAAGATTGGCGCCGTTGAGATTGGCCATCTTGAGATTGGCTAGATGGAGAACTGCGTTTCTCATATTCGCCCCTGAAAGATTTGCTCCTTCCAGATCCGCACGCTCAAGATTCGCCCCTTCCAGATTGACTTTCACGAGGTTCGTGCCCACGAGGCTGGCATTGCGGAGATTCGCGCCACTCAGATTCGCCAACCTCAGGTTCGCCACATCCAGTTTGACGTCACACAAATCCGCACCTTGCAGGTCTGCTCCAGCCAGGTTCGAAGAGTGCATATTCGCTTTTTCAAGGCGAGCATTCCTGAGGTTCACTCTGGCAAGGTTGGCATTGGTGAGGTTTGCCTGGCGCAGATCGGCTTCCATGAGCCAACCGGCTCTCGAAAGATCGAGGGTGGAAAGGTCGACACCCCTGAGATAGGGTGGTCCTTTACCGGCGATGGTTGCCATGAGGACTTGCTCACGGTTCAACTCAGACATGGCGGCAATACCTTGTGAAACCTGTCGTTGAGTGTCTTCGCACGCATGCTTTGACGGACCATATTCCTGAGTGTGCGCATAAGTTAAGTCTTTTTGGAAGCTTGGGATGATGGAGAACCACATGCCCCTGTTCGGCATCATTTCTCTAATCGCAATTTGCCCCTCATTGCATTAATAAAAAATGCTGAGACATCGGTGATAAGGCTTCTGCCTGAAGGGCTTGAGCTGACCCAACCGCCACAGCCAATTGTCTATCCGGGTACTGCTCACTTCACTTCCCAAATCCTGGAATCGGCGCCTGCACTCTTCAACAGCCCAGAGGGTCACCGCTCTGATTTCAACCTCTTCCTCGCTTCCCGGCTCCAGATAATCCTGTTCGTCAATTCGCCTCTCAAGAGATGGAACATATGAAATGATCTTCAGGTGCCTCAGGACTTGAGGAAGCTTGTAGTCTGCGAAAGCGGTGAGAAGATGGAGATCATGGAAATGACCGAGACCCTTCCCGGAAAATGCCGTGTTGAGATCCGCCACAAGGAGTTGAGCGCGTTTCCAGAAACAGACGTGTCGTCCCTTGTATTCTGCCTCGTCTCGAAAGCTCGGAAAAGATGCGACAACCTGCATGACCAGCTGAACAGCGCTTCCCCGCGCATGTTCCAAGAGACGGACAATGTCTCCTCCCCAGTCTGAACAGAGGACCTCTCCAGCTTCGCGGACATTGGCCAGCCTGGCATCCAGCAGGGGAATGCAGCCTTTCCCGCAGAGAATCGTATCAAGGTCCTGCCGCGTCATGCTTGAGAGATAGGTCGCATCGGTTAAAGGAACACCGGACTCCATGGCAGCCTTGAGTGCCGCAGCCAATGCCCAATAGCCTGAGTAATCCCGCCCCCTGTACGTGACAGTCCAAGGCTTTTCGTCTTTTCCGCTCCAAAAACAGTGGTTCAGCACATCAAGCAGGAAAATCCATCTGGCGGTTTGTGCGGTTCCGTCGAAGTAGTGACAGGGGTGTTCCCAACTGAAGTCCCTTTGGAGCAGATTTCCCCACTTCCGGACGGCAGGCAGAACATACTCGGAGTGAAAATGTACAAAACGGCTTCGAGAAAGCACGTACGAGACTGACTCCAGAACAGGAAACTGCGTTTTGTCGGTTGCCATTTGTGTACCTTCTCAATAGGTAGGTCGGGAATCCAATCCCGACGGCCTTTGCACCAAGGTGTCAGGGGTGGAAACCCGACCTGTGAAGTAGTCGATACCTGAACTTAGTGAGAAGTCACCCATTTGTGTTTCAATCCTCTGGTTTTGAAGAGGTTTGAGCGGAGGTCGTTCATCCTTGGCTTGACTTCTCTGATGTATCTATACTACGGTGAAATTCTTGCAAGTCCATCTCGCAAGATTCAGCCCTGATTCACTACATTGATGTAATGCGCCAGACCTCTTTCGTTCTCTTGGGGTGAAAAGTGTAGTTCGGTGGGAACCTATTCAAGGAGGAACAAACATGAAAAGAGCTGCAGTTCTATTTTTCGCTTCAATCCTGTTGACTTCCTTTGCTATTCAGGCCGGCGCCCAGGAATCGATCAAAGTGGGCATTATCTTGCCCATCACAGGCGATAAGGCCAAGTTTGGGGAGATCGAAAAGAAATCTTTCGAAATGGCCCTGGAAGAGATCAATGCCGCAGGGGGCATCAATGGAAAGAAGCTCGAGTTCATCTTCGAAGATGACACCGGTCGGCCGGACGTAGCCCGTTCCGCAGCGGAGAAGCTCATCACCAAGGATAAAGTCGTCATGCTTGGCGGCGGCTACGGCAGCTCCGAGACGTTTGCCATCTCAGGTGTCGCTCAACAGAACCGCATACCTTTCCTTGTGGCCACCGGCTCGGATGACAAAATCACCGAACAGAAATGGGATTACATTTTCAGGCTGAATCCACCGGCCAGCGAATATCCACAGGCGCTTGAGTCCTTTTTGAGGGAGGTGGCAAAACCCAAAACGGCAGCCATACTTTATGAGAACACCAATTTTGGATCTTCAAGTTCCAGGAGCTTCCAGGCGGACTGTGACAGAATTGGAATCAAGGTGCTCATGAACGAAGGATACGAGCACGGGGGGGTGGATTTTAAACCACTTCTTGTGAAAGTCAAGCAGGCGAATCCGGATCTTGTCTATATGGTATCCTATGTCATGGATGCCGCCCTGCTCATGCGTCAATCCATGGAACTCCAGCTGACCCCCAAGCTTTTTGTGGGAGGCGGGGCTGGCTTCACTCTGCCTGAGTTTCAGAAAAATGCGGGCAAGGCGGCGGAAAATGTCTTCTCGGCAAGCCTCTGGTATCAAACCCTGCCCTATCCGGGCGCTAAGGAATATTATGAGAAGTTTCTGAAGAAATACGGTTCAGAGACAGAATACCACGGAGCGGAAGCGTATGCATCCGCCACGGTCATCGCCGACACCTTGAAACGAGCCAAGTCCCCCTCTCGCGAAGACGTCCGCGAGGCTCTCGCAGCCACGGACATAAAAACGGTCTTCGGACCCGTGAAGTTCATCTCCTACGACAAGAAGACCAACCAGAACAAGCTTCCCACCTATCTGGTTCAGTGGATCGGCGGCAACCTGGAACTGGTGTGGCCCAAGGAACTTGCAAGCAAACCCTTCGTGTTTCCCATCGATTGGGAGAAGGTCTGGAAGTAGCGACACGGTCAAGGGGCCGCCTGCCACCGAAGGGTGGCCCCCTGCCGCTTCTTTTCTCAGGAGCATCCTGCGGAGATCCGCATCTGCCCTTGCTTTCCCGGGGCAAACGCGCATATCCTGCGGCAATATCTTGCCTTTCATGGTGCTCCCTGAATGAACTCGAACATAGGATTCTTTCAATGTATACCCGATACCCGCCTGCGCCATGGAGGCGGTGCTATGTGATCCTGCAGGATTTGTTCTCTCTTCCTGTATGGATCTCAACCCTGTTTGGAGTTCACAGCCCCGGTGGTCTTCTATCCCCCTCAAGAGAGGACGGTAGCAAATGGAAGTCTTCGTTCAGACGTTTGTTTCAGGGATTCTCATCGGCGGTATTTACGGTCTGATTGGTCTCGGCATGACCCTGATCATGGGTGTCATGAAGATCATCAATCTCGCCCACGGTCAGTTGATGATGGTGGCCATGTACATCACCTTTCTAATGTTCGAATCTCTCCACCTCGACCCATACTTTTCCCTGCTGGTTGCCATGCCCGCCCTTTTTGTCATTGGGGTTCTGCTTCAGAAATACCTCCTGAATCCCTTGCTGAATGTAGATTCCATTTTGCCGGAAAACCAGGTGCTCATGACGGTTGGAATCGGCATGGTCCTCACTGAAATCATTCGATTCATCTTCCAGTCCGATTATAAGTCCGTCAAGACTTCCTACAGCTCTTCGGCTGTCTATCTGGGAGGTATTTCATTCAATGTTCCCATGATCGTCGCCTTTGGAATTGCCCTCGGGCTCACCGCCCTCCTTTTCTTTTTTCTCCTCAAGACCGATGTGGGCAAATCCGTCAGAGCCACCGCCCAGAACCGTGACGCCGCCCTTCTCATGGGCATCAATGCCCAGTGGATTACCGTACTGACTTATGGACTGGGATCGGCGTTTGCCGCAGCGGCCGGCAGTCTGTTGCTCCCCATCTTTTATCTTTTTCCCGACATCGGCGGACCTTTTACTCTCAAGGCTTTTGTGATTACGATTCTCGGGGGTATGGGGAGCACAGTGGGGGCGATCGTCGGGGGAGTGGTTCTTGGCGTGGCCGAATCCATGGGAGCCACATACCTTTCCATGGCATTGAAGGATGCTGTGGGAATGGTAATTTTTCTTCTGGTGCTCATCTTCCTTCCGGGTGGGCTCAAAGCGCTGACGAAAGTCTGAGAGGACCGACACATGAAATCGATCAACTGGCCTACGATCCTTGTCATCGCTGTTCTTGCCCTTTTTCCCGCCGTCGTCCCTTCAGACTACTACAGACACATTTTCATAATCGCCCTGATGTGGGTCGTCATCGGCTCGGCGTGGAATCTGCTTGCGGGTTACACCGGGCAGGTCTCGTTCGGTCATGCCATCTTCTTTGGCACAGGAGCCTATACTGCCGGATTGTGCGTGACGAAGCTCGAGATCTCCGCATGGTGGGGGATGCTTCTTGGGGGACCTGTAGCGCTGGTTGTGGGACTCCTCATTGGTTGGATCTGTTTCCGGCTGCGTGGCCCCTATTTCGCCCTCGCAACCATTGCCGTCGGGGAGATCTTTCGTTTGATCGCCACCGTGTGGCGGGATTTTACCGAAGGCATGGAAGGAATTCTCATCATACAAACCTTCAGAAGCAAAATCCCTTACTACTATCTGGCCTTGTTTCTTGCGGCCCTGTGCATAACCGTCATCTACCTGGTGACTCGGTCCAAGTGGGGGTTTTATTTCGTCGCCATACGGGAAGATCAGGATGCTGCAGAATCCATGGGAATCAGCGCCTTTCGGTACAAGAGCCTTTCGCTCATGATCAGTTCGTTTTTCACCGGGCTGGCAGGAGCCTTTTATATGAATTATATGGGCTTCATCGATCCTCAGGTGGTTTTCTCACTTCATTATATTTCCATCATGGCTATCCTCGTGGGCATTATCGGTGGGGTTGGCACCATCTGGGGACCACCCGTAGGGGCGTTCATTATGGTATTGCTCCAGGAGACTTTCCGGAGCTCCTTTTTCGGACTGCTTCCCAAATGGATCAGTGAGGCTCACATCCTCGTTTTCGGTTTGCTGGTCATCTTTGTGATTCGGTATATGGCGAATGGGATCATAGGAGACTGGTCGAAGATCCAGCGGCTCTGGTCCAAAGACAGGGAACTCTTGTCCGCAAGCGGTAGGAACTGATTATGGCTTTTTTTGAAACACAGCGTTTGACAAAGGCCTTCGGCGGGCTTATCGCCGTTAGTGATCTCAGCTTCAAGGTGGAAAAGGGAGAAATATTCGGACTCATCGGTCCCAACGGCTCCGGTAAAACCACCGTATTCAATCTGATCAATGGGTACTATCCTATTACCTCGGGAAGCATCCTGTTCGAAGGAGCCAAGTTGAACGGGCTGCCAACCTGGAAAATCTGCAAGCTTGGGATAGGCCGCACTTTTCAGATCGTGAAGCCCCTGCGGCGAATGACGGTTCTTGAAAACGTCATCGCCTCGGCTTTCAATCATACCTCTCATATGGCGGAAGCCAGGGAGAAGGCCCTGGAGGTCATGAAATTCTGCGAGCTCGACAGGAAGGGGGACTATCCGGCCAAGGGGCTCACCATCGGCGACAGGAAGCGCCTGGAGATTGCCCGGGCACTTGCCACCGGGCCAAAGCTTCTCCTTCTGGACGAGACCATGGCGGGGCTGACTCCTCAGGAGCAGTTGCAGGGAGTGGAGCTCATCCGCAAGATCCGCGATACGGGGATCACCATTGTGATTGTCGAACACATCATGCATGTCATCATGAATATTTGCGACCGCATTCTCTGTATCAACTACGGTCAGGAGATCGCCAAAGGGACTCCCGTGGAAGTGGCGAACAACAAGGCCGTGATTGAAGCATATCTGGGAAAGGAATAGGGCATGCTGAGAGTTGAACGGGTCAATGCCGGGTACGGCGATATTCAGGTTCTCTGGGATGTTTCGTTTCACGTTGCGGAAAGGGAATTCGTCGTTCTGGTAGGGGCCAACGGAGCCGGGAAGAGCACCATCATGCGAACCATCTCCAGCATGATCCAGCCCATCAGCGGACAAATCTGGTTCGAGGATCAGCGCCTCGACCATGTTCCCCCTTACAGGATAACCAACGTGGGGATCTCTCACGTCCCCGAGGGAAGACAACTCTTTCCCGAAATGACCGTGCTGGAGAATCTTGAACTGGGCTCTCTCGCTCCCAGAGCGAAGGATCATCGAAAAGAGACCCTAGCCTGGGTTCTTGAGCTCTTTCCGCGACTTCGCGAACGACAGAAGCAACTCGCAGGTACCCTTTCGGGAGGAGAGCAGCAGATGTGTGCCATCGCCCGGGGACTGATGTCACGGCCAAAAATGATGCTCTTCGACGAACCATCTCTGGGCCTCTCTCCCCTCCTCACCCAGGAAATATTTCGATTGGCCATGAAGATCCATTCGGAGGGTGTCACGATTCTGATGGTTGAACAAAACGTCAAACAGACCCTGACAATCTGTGACAGGGCCTACGTTCTCGAAAACGGCAGGATTGTCCTTGAAGGCAAAGGGCGGGAGCTTCTGGAGGATGAGCAGGTGAAGCAAGCGTTCCTCGGAATCTGAAGCCGGCAAGCCAGCCAGGGCGATAGTAACTTCTCAACAGATCCTCGTCGTCATGACCGCTTCGCAGGTGGGGTCTCCGAACCCGACATTCGGGTGCAAACGCTGTCGGAATTGGAGAGCCGACCTGCTTATTAAGGGAGCCCGAAGGTATTCGCAGCATACCCTACCCCGAGTGATCTGCTTATGGGGGTCATTTGTATTCAGGCGCGGTTTCTCCAGGACATGGCTTGCACCGCACAAAGCGCGACAACGCGGGAAGGCAGACTAACCCATGTCTCTGATCGTGCCGCATAGGCTGTCGCCTTCCGTCTCTCGGCGGGTTTTCCGTTGCATCTGTTGCGGGGTGAGGTGGCCTTTTGACCGGGGCAGCATGAAAAATCGGGGTTACCGAACTGGAGGCTTATCTCTGCTTGTAAGCAGTTTGGCCCTGTGTGGCGCGGTTCCTGTTTTCATTCCCTCATATCACTGACGATCTCTCTCTTGTTGTCACGATGGTCCACAAGATAGATCATTTTTGCTTTCTTTCTCAGTTCGGCCAGCAATAACGGTAAGACCTCACGGGAAATGTCATACATCCTGATGTAGACAATTCGATATCCCTCGGGAGCC
>JAAYUJ010000500.1 GCA_012517775.1 Deltaproteobacteria bacterium | reverse complement strand
TCTCATCAGCAGATCTCTAGAGAGATCCGGCTCCAAATCACGGTCAACTTCGCCATCCTCACTGAGAATCGACAGGTGATCAATACGGCATGGGATGTCAATCGCTGTTCTGGCCATTCTAAGTCTTCCTCTCCATATCTACGGCATTCGTGAAAAAGGCAAGGTCACCCTGTGCACACGGCTTTCATCCATGCGAAACCCAATAGGATGTCGATTATGTTAAGTACTCGTGCTCTGATGGTCCAGGACCCCATTGGGATGTTTTCTTGAGATCGCCCTATCGATGCGAAACGCTGGTGATCCATTTCATGGCAACAGTGATTCGCTGTTGTAAAGGTGCATATTCTTCAGTAGAAAAAATGAAACATCAAAACACGAAACCCGTGGGAGTCCATCCCCCACGGGTCAGAGAAACCAAACACTCCTATTTCCGAAAAATCTCAATCCTTGATGTTGTTGTGGACCTTGCACGCCCGAACGGTGTTCTTCATGAGCATGGTAATCGTCATGGGCCCTACCCCACCGGGCACAGGGGTGATGGCACTGGCAATCTCCACGGCCTCGTTAAAAGCGACATCGCCTTTGAGAATTCTTTTTCCGTCAGCAGTCCGCCCGACCTCGTTGACGCCGACATCAATCACGACCGCACCGGGCTTGATCATATCCCCTTTTACGTACTCTGCCACACCCGCTGCAGCGATAACGATGTCCGCACGCTTCGTATGGAACTGGACATCCTTGGTCCGAGTGTGCACGACAGTGACTGTTGCATTGGCTCCCTTGGCCTTTTGAAGGAGCATCATGGCAATCGGTTTTCCAACAATGTTCGAACGGCCCACAACCACTACTTCCGCTCCGGAGATCTCCGTCCCCGACCGTATCAACAGTTCTTGGATTCCTGCGGGAGTACAGGGAAGATAATCCGGTTCGCCTATCATAAGCTTGCCCACATTCACGGGATGAAAGGCATCCACATCCTTGGACGGGTCGATGGCCAGAAGTACCTTGTGCTCATTGATGTGTTTAGGCAAAGGCAATTGAACAAGAATCCCGTGGATCTTCGGATCCTTATTGTACATGTCGATAAGCTCCAAGAGCTTATTTTCATTCAAGTCCACAGGCTGGTTGTCTTGTACCGAGTAAAAACCCAGTTCATGTGCAGTTTGCTGTTTTGCTCTTACGTAACTCTGCGAAGCAGGATTTTCTCCAACCAGTATAGTCACCAAGCCGGGAACAACCCCGTGTTTCTCTTTCAACCGCTCGACTTCCGCTTTAAGCTCGGCGCGGATTTCCTTGGCTACTTCCGCGCCCTTGAGCAATTTGGCTGACATGGACAACCTCCTTCTGGAAAAAGCAGGGCGGAGAATGCCCCGCTTTCTGAGTTTCGTTCGTTCTGTCTCGCAAAATTCAAGTGCTACAGTAGCCGGAGTGCCGCGTGTGAAAACCCGACCTACAAAGCTGCCGTTACCTGAAATTATTTAGAAGTTACTTGCCGGGCAGCGGATCCTGCTCCTCTTAGAAGAGTCCCATCACCTTCCCGGTGTTCACATCCACGTCGACACGCCGGAAGGCCGGATCCGAGGAGGTACCGGGCATAAGACTGATGGTACCTGCGCAGGGACAGAGAAACTTGGAGCCCGAATAAATGAGCACATCGCGAATAGGCAGGATCCAGCCTTTTGGAACACCTTTCACGGTGGGATCATGGGTGAGGCTTAGATGGGTTTTTACCATCATGGTGGCGTAGTCATCGTATTTAGAATCCCCTTCCAGCATTTTCGCCTTTGCCTCCGCCTCCGGCGTCCATGCAACACCGTCGGCTCCATAAACCTCTTTTGCAACGAGGGCAACACGGTCCCTCAACTTAGTCTCCAACGGATACAGGAACTTGAAGTCGTTCTTCTCATTACAGGCATCGACCACTGCGTCGGCGAATTCCAGAGCCCCTTCACCACCGTTT
>JAAYUJ010000499.1 GCA_012517775.1 Deltaproteobacteria bacterium | reverse complement strand
CAGCTCCGCTCCGAGATGCTTCAGGAGTTTTCGCCTCTCCACACTCATGGTTTCGGGCATCGTCAAAAGGAGGCGGTGCTTTCTCGCCGCGCAGACAAAAGCAAGGGCAATCCCCGTATTTCCGCTGGTGGGCTCCACGATGAGGGTCTTATCGCTGATTTTACCCTCTGCTTCCGCCGCCTCGATCATGGAGACACCGATGCGGTCCTTCACGCTTCCCAAAGGATTGCGAAACTCTATCTTGGCCAGGATGGACCCTGGATAACCGCCGGCCATGCGATCCAGGCGCACAAGCGGAGTGCGGCCGATGGTTCGGGTGATGTCGGAGTAAACTGCGTCCATTGTCATCCAATCGCAAGCAAGTGCCCTTCGAAGAGAGCATCCCCGCTTCAATGGTTGCACCGGCGAAAGGCGGTGATTCCCATCTTTGAAAGCCCTGTCCTTTGGTTATTTGGAAACGATCTCCATGGCCTTATAGGGGCAGACGGGCACGCACAGCTCACAGGCAATACATTTTCCGTGATTGAAGGTAACCCGCATCTCCGGCCTTGAAACGGAAAGCGCCCCGGTTGGACAGATAGATGTGCAGGCGGTGCATTCGATACATCGGTCCTCATGCCATGTCACATCACGGGCGAGGGGCTCAACACCGACCCCGATCTCCTTGAGAAAACGCAAGGCTGCATCGAGATTCTTCTTTTTCCCGGAAATCTCAACAACCAGCCGGCCCTGTTCCTTTGGTGTGATCCTGGCTCCCAGGATATTGACCATCAGATCATGTTTCTTGATCAACTGATAGGTGATAGGCTGCTCAATCAGGTTCGGGGGAAATTGAAGCACCACTTTCAACTGGGCCATATGGAAACCTCCTTCATGCAGGAATATTGAGAAGTGAACCGGAGATCATCTGGATGGCCCGGGACCATTAACGACAGGACGTTCATTAAGCGCCTTGCATCGAAGACCCGCTTCCACGGAGGGTATCGGTTCCACAGGCTGGGTCAGAAAGAACGATCCCTCCACAATCCACCTCTTCAGGATATCGGCGATTTCCCTCGCTCTTGCATAGGAAGACAGGCTCGCAGTAGGCACATTCTTCCCCTGAATCTTGATGGAACCCGACTTCAGCTCTGCGTAACTTACTTCCCCAAGGCTACCGGGAACACAGTTCGGATAGGCCTCACTGTAATCGACCACCTGCGCCACAATGTCCGCATCCGTAACAGCGGTGTAATGCATGATCTCTTCATCCAGAACGGGAATGGGCACACCGATTCCGACGGCCAGAGAGACCCCGTAGCCGGTCATGGATGCACCTCGAAGCCAGCGCGGGTTCATCTGCTTCAGTTCACCCCTGACGGACAATGTCCCGGCCCCCATGCGCGGCAGTCCCCGCTCCGTTCGCGGAACCGAAGGATTGTGCTGGGTCCCTCCTCCAAGCACGTATCCTATTCCTCCTCCAAGGAATATACGCGTTCCCATTCCAAGGGTTCGATAAAACGGATCATTTAAAAGAGGGCTCAACTGCCCCGCACTGCAATAGGTGGCGTTCCTCATCCGGGGCTGGAGAACCCCCATGTAGGTGTGAATGACATGGTCCGACAGGTTCACTCCCACATTGTAATTTTGATAGGCATTCCGCAAATTGAGGAGGACCGCCTCATTCATGTCCTCCAGCCTGATCCACGTCTCCAACTGCTTTCGGGGATAGCAGTCGGTCCCATATGCACGGGCGACCAGCTTCACATCCCTTCCTGAAACCAGGTCTTCGATGACATGGGCCCCTCCGTACAGGAATTTACCGGGATAGATCCGATTCAAGGGGTCTTCCACCTGCATCGCCGTAGCTCCAAGGAGGATATCCACCGCTGCATATCCGGTATAGACAGGCACGCCGTTTAATGTCACGAAACCGCCACCCAGCTTGATCCTGGGATTCGTATGGCCAACATTGAAGTATGCACCTGAGGAGCACATGGGAGCGAAAGTACCCGTAGTCACCACATCCACTTCAGTTGCCGCTTTCTTGAGACCCTTGCTCTTGACGACCTTGATGACCTCTTCAGCGTTGAAGACAACAGCTTTGCCCCGCCGTATCTTTTCATTGATCTCTTCTATCGTTTTTGCCATCGATCCACTCCTGAAGACCTCGCTTTGCCGCATCTATTTCACAAATCGTTTATTTCTCCAATGACCGCCATCTTCAGGCACATCATGATCCATACCATCCTATCGCTCCCTCATACCTGAACTCCACTTCATTCTGCATTCAACATGGCCTTGTTGCGCAAAAAAGCGCCGCCCTTCGACGGCAGCAAGAAACGACCTTCCGCCTTTACAAACTTGACACCGCCAATAGCGATTAGTAGAGTGATTTCGGGAGATATCGGCCGCCAAGGATTTCCATTCTCTCCTGGAGTGTCTGCATCCGAATAAGGAGACTTGCTGTCGCCTGTTGGCTCGGAGATAGAAAACCCGGTATTGAGCTTCTCATTCGCCGCTCATCATTTACAGGAATGTTACTGAAACACAAGAGCTATGTTGAAGGCAGCGGATAAATGGGGCCTTTTCACCATACATTTCGGGTGGAATTCTGCCTGAAGAGGAGGAAGTGGGAATGAAGCTGTCCACGCGGAGTCGCTACGGTACTCGTCTCATCCTCGACATGGCCCAGCACTATCAGGAAGGTCCCATCCAGATCGGGTTGATCGCCAAGAGACAGAATATCCCGGTCAAATATCTGGAGCAGATCATAATCCCCCTCAAGAAATCCAATTATGTCAAGAGCTTCAGAGGCTATCGGGGAGGACACATGCTCGCCAAGCCCCCTGAAGAGATCACGGTGGGAGAAATCGTCACCATTTTGGAAAAAGGGCTCAGGCTGACGTCATGCGTCTACAACCCCGATTCCTGCGAACGATCCAGAACATGCCTGACCAGATTTCTCTGGAAGGAAGCTACCGAGGCGATCCACGAGAGACTCAATGCCATCACTTTCTCGGATTTAATGAGAATGGGAGTGACGGATCTCGAGCTTGAAGGCTGCTGATACCTTCATGCAAAGCACGTACATTAAGCTTAAAGCCCTCATCAAGGAAATGCACTCCGTATTGGTGGCATTTTCGGGTGGTGTGGACAGCTCGCTTTTGCTTGCCGCTGCCATGGACGCTCTGGGTAACAGGGTTCTGGCCGTCACTGCCGTATCACCCCTCGTTTCGGAAGTTGAAGTCCATCAGGCACAAGAAACAGCTGCACATCTTGGCGCAAGATGGATGAGCATTCACATCCACGATCTGGACCGTGCACATTTCCGAGAGAATCCACCGGACCGCTGTTACGCCTGCAAGAAGGAGCTCTTTATCGCACTGCTGCAGATTGCGGCAAAGGAAGGACTGGGTGCGGTCATAGAGGGGACTCACGCTGGAGATCTCCATGACTACAGGCCGGGCCTCAGGGCTTTGAAAGAACTGCGGATTCGGAGTCCATTCATGGAACTGGGACTGGGAAAAGCACAGATCCGCCTGCTGTCGAAAGATCGGGGGCTCACGAACTGGGATCAACCATCCAATGCCTGTCTTGCCACAAGGATTCCCTACGGCGAAGCTGTTACCGAGGACAAGCTTCAGCGCATATCAGGGTGCGAAATCCTTCTGCGAAAGCTCGGCTTCTCCGAAGTGCGTGTGCGGGACCATGGCAATCTTGCCCGCATCGAACTGGATCCTGAAGAATTGAGGAGTGCTCTGCATGCACAAACAGCGCATGCCATCGTGCGCGGATGTAAGGAGCATGGCTACACATACGTGACTCTCGATCTCCAGGGATACAGAACCGGCGCCATGAACGAAAATCTCCCGGAAGAAGACAAGAGAAACAAGAGGGAGACTGCCCATCACCCGGGAAACGCCGCGAATACTCATTGCCCATGGGTAAAAGAGGATCTGTACAGAAGGGAGAAGTTGGCTCCATGAAGGATTCCTCTGGTGAAACCATGCTCAACCAAGTCTGCAATGACCTTGACAGGATCCGGGAGCGGCACCCCCTCGTTCACAACATCACCAACTACGTCGTGATGAACTTTACAGCAAACGCTCTTCTCGCTCTGGGTGCTTCGCCCATCATGGCCCACGCCGCCGAGGAGATGGACGAGATGCTTGAACTGGCCGGTGCACTGGTTCTCAACATCGGCACTCTGTCCGCTGCGTGGGTGGACTCCATGTTCCATGCAGCAACCGCGGCTCGCCGAGGGTCCGTACCCATCGTCCTGGACCCTGTCGGAGCCGGTGCAACCCGCTTCCGAACGGAGACGGCCAGACGGCTCATCATGGAAGCCAGGCCATCCGTGATCCGAGGGAATGCCTCAGAGATACTGTCTCTCGCCGGCCACTTCGGACAACCTAAGGGAGTAGACGCCGTTCACGACACCCATGAGGCGGCCCATGCCGCCTCGGCCCTTGCCAGGTCCAGCGGAGCCGTTGTCGCTGTAACCGGGCACGAGGATCTGGTAACGGACGGTGTGAAATTGGTCCGGATTAACAACGGGCATCCTCTTATGGGACGCGTCACCGGAACGGGGTGCGCAGCTACAGCTATCGTGGGGGCTTTCTGCGCAGTGGAATCCGATATGCTGATTGCCTCCGTGGGCGCTCTTCTCGCCTTTGGAGTCGCGGGAGAACAGGCCGCCCGGACAAACCCCGGCCCCGGCACTTACCAGATGCTCCTTCTGGACGCCCTCGACGGCCTATCGCCCGCTCTCATCGGAATGAAGGCAAGGATCGCAATCGGTGACTGCACGGCGGATCAATAGAGTCGACTATTCCCTTTATCTCGTTACAGATCGAAATTTGGCCCGCTGCGGGTCATTCGAGGATATTGTCGCCGAGGCCTTGAGCGGTGGAGTGACCATGGTCCAGCTGAGGGAAAAGAGTCTCGGCGCCGGGGCTTTTTTGCGTGAAGCTCGTTCTCTCAAAGAGCTGACCGACAGGTTCTGCGTCCCTCTTATCATCAATGATCGCCTCGACATTGCCCTGGCCTGCGGTGCGTCTGGAGTCCACCTGGGGCAGGATGACATGCCCTGTGCCATCGCACGGAGGATCGCAGGAAGGAAGCTGATCATCGGGGTGTCCGTGAGCACGATTGAAGAAGCATTGGAAGCCACCGCACAGGAAGCCGATTACCTGGGGATCAGTCCTGTGTTCTCCACGCCGACCAAGACGGATACCCCAGTCCCCGTCGGTATCCAGGGACTCATGCACCTCCGCAGGGCAACCCACATCCCGCTGGTGGCAATTGGCGGCATCAACGCAGCCAATGCGGCAGACATCGTTCGCGCCGGCGCCGATGGGATTGCGGTGGTGTCCTCCATCATGGCAAGCTCAGCCCCGCGCCTGGCCGCAGTGGAGTTGAGATCCGCCATTGAAGAGGCCAAGAGCATCTCCCGCTGACTTTTCAAGCAAGAGTCTCATGACAGCCGAAAACTACACATGGAAGGACTCAAAGATTTCCTTCATCGGTTTCATGAGATCGATCACCCCCGTTTCCCCCCCCAGCCGCCATTCCACCCTTACAGATCGGTCGCCGGGAGCATCGCTGTAGGCAAGAACCAACTGAGCGGCAAATGGAAAATTCTTTTCCAATGAATGAGATCCCATGAGGAGGCCCATGGGGCCGGGAAAGTCCAGGACGCGGAAGAGCCCCTCTTCGTCTGATGCTTGCGCTTCCAGCTTCTCATTGTCCTGACGGTTTCGACCTACCAGACAAATACTATCCCCGGGGAATCTGAAAAACCTTCCGAACCTGATGAGCTCCGCCTGACGGGGATTTGCCTCCGGAAAAGAGTGGAAGAGGGCTTTCAGCTTTCGTGCAAAACCTTCTTTTGTGAGAAGACAACCGCCTCCAGGCTGCGGATACTGCTCGATTCCATAACGCAGGGCCAAGGCTTCCTGCCGCTTGCGTGATCGCCCCTGGATATCCAGGAGGCGAGCCCTGTCCACCAGGCCCTCAACTTCCACCAGAGTTGGAGTGAGCAACCTGGCGCTGAGAGGCCTCAAGACCTTCCCGGGATAACCTGAGAGCTTCTCGACACTCCTGAGGGAATCGCGTCTCTGACTCATGGGGCGCTGCCCCAGGACCTCGCCGGTAAACAGGAAATCCCCCCCCATCTTCTCCATGAGCCGCCCAGCCTCCTTCAGCATGAGGGCGTGGCAGTCGATACACGGGTTCACCTGGCCGCCGTATCCATAGACGGGACTCTTGAGCATTTGCAGGTGCTGTAGGGAGATGTCCAAAACATGCGTCGATATTCCAAGATCTCTACCTGCGGCAAGACCCTGCTCGGGACCGAAGAACGGGGTCACAAACGTCACTCCTATGACGTCTACTCCCTGTTCCTGAAGCAACCGCACCGCCAACATGCTGTCAAGCCCCCCGGACACCAGACCCACCCCTCGGGCTTTTCCGGCCGATCGTTCTTGTGAGGTCATTCAATCAGTTCCATTGCACTTCAGGGGAGGCATTCGTGAAAGGCAGTCAGCTGCCCTTGAAGATCAATTCGGGCTTCTTAAGAAAGACTCTCGTACCCGGCGGCACCGATTCGGTAATCCAGACATTACCTCCGATGACCGAACCCGCTCCGATGGTCGTTTCTCCCCCCAGAATGGTGGCGCCTGCATAAATGATTACTTCATCCTGAATGGTGGGGTGGCGTTTCCTGTTCCGGAGCAATTCCCCCGCCCCTCTTGGTAAGGAAAGGGCTCCCAGCGTGACACCCTGGTAGATCCTCACCCCCCTCCCGATCACGGTTGTCTCACCAATGACCACTCCTGTTCCGTGGTCGATAAAAAATCCCTCTCCGATCCGGGCACCCGGGTGGATATCGATGCCTGTGAGACTATGGGCGTATTCACTCATGATGCGCGGGATGAATGGCACCTCAAGCTCATAGAGCTCATGTGCCATACGGTGCACCGTGACGGCAAAGAGGCCGGGATAACTGAAGATGATCTCATCGAACCCCTTGGCGGCGGGGTCCCCTTCATAGGCCGCTCTCACATCGGTGGCAAGAATGATCCTGAGATCCGGAAGCCTGCCCATGAAACGCGCCGCCAGTTCGGTGCCGAGCTCTTCACAATGGACACAGGGCAGCTTGTGGCGGACGCAGTCATGGCGGAGCGAAAGGGTGATCTGCTCCGATAAGACCTCATAGAGCTCGATGGACTCCTTGCCCAGGTAATAATGAAGATTGTATTCATCAAGTTTCGTGGAGAGAAAATACCCAGGGTAAAGGATACGATTCAACCGATGCACCATGTCAATGACTGCATCCCGGGACGGGATGGGCTCCGGCCCCACATGATCGAAACAGTCTTCCCGCCCGCATGTTGTGATGAGCGCTTCCACAACGGAAGGGATTCTTTCTCTGAAGTGTCGCTTTGTCTCAATCTCTTTCTTGCATTGATCCGGCATTGGCACACTCACCATGGACCCCCCGTTCTCACTCGACCAAGATCGAAATCATGTGCAGGGCAGGGCAGATTCCTCCCGGCACCGCTTTCACGAGGCGTAAGAATCCACCGTACAGCTCCCGGTCGCTGTCTTCCAGTAAGGGGACATGCTCCGGAGAGACTCGATGATGGGTGGCAGCTTTTCGATGACGAAATCGATCTCTTCGTCTGTTGTGTAAACACTCAGACTGAAACGAATGGATCCGTGAGCCATGGTGAATGGAACCCCCATGGCACGCAGCACGTGAGAAGGCTGCAGGGATCCGGAAGTACAGGCAGACCCCGATGACGCACAAATACCGTGCTCGTTCATCATGAGCAGGATCGATTCACCTTCCACAAACTCAAAGCTGATGTTTGTGGTATTGGGAAGACGATTAGACCGGTCCCCGTTGACCCGGCTGTTGGGAATGCGGGCAAGAATCTCATTCTCCAGTCTGTCCCGCAGCCTCGCAACTCGCGTATTCTCTTCTTCCAGTTTCACGAGGGCCAGTTCACAGGCCTTGCCGAGAGCAATAATGCTCGGTGTATTCTCCGTGCCGCCCCGGCGTCCTTTTTCCTGGTGACCGCCGATCATGAATGGATAGAATTTGGTTCCCCGGCGCACGTAAAGGATCCCTATTCCCTTTGGCGCATGGAGCTTGTGCCCGGAAAGGGCCAGCATGTCGATGCTGTTCCTGCTCATGTCTATGGGAATCTTGCCTACGGCCTGGACGGCGTCGGTGTGAAACAGGATGCCCTTCGACCGGGCCATCTCCGCAGCCCTCTCCACTGGGAATATGACCCCCGTCTCATTGTTCGCCCACATGAGACTCACAATGGCGGTGTCCGGCGTCAAGCTCCTGCGATAGTACTCCATGTCGAGACGACCTTCGCCGTCAACGGGCACCTCCGTAATGCGATACCCTTCAGTGGCCAGTTGCGCTCCCAGCGCCCTGACCGCGGGATGCTCCACCCGGCTTGTCACCAGGTGCCTTTTGCTAGGCAGTGCGGTAAGAGCGGAACGTATCGCCGTATTGTCGCTCTCCGTCCCGCAACTGGTGAAAAGGATCTCGTCGGGATGGGCACCAAGAAGAGCAGCGGCCTTTTCACGGGATTCCCGAATCCTTTTCCCCACTTGCCCACCGAACGAGTGCATGCTTGAAGGATTGCCATAATACTCCCCAAAATAGGGAAGCATCTCTTCAATGACTTCCGGCGCAACCCGGGTTGTCGCATTGTTGTCCAGGTATACGGTCTTCACTGAGAATCCTCCTCGACCACAAGATCCGGCCACACGAATTCCTGCAGCTTCGCTTCAACGAAGTGCTTCAGTGTCAAATTCGCTGCCTGACAGGACGCACAGGCCCCCCGCGTCGCCACGATCACCCGATTGCCCACCACATCGATGAGCTCGATATCCCCGCCATCCTGCTTCAGAGAGGGCCTGATCTCCCGATCAATGGTCTCCTCGATCATCTTGATCTTCTGGATGTTGGACAGTCTGGGGCGAGTCACCGGCTTCGATTCCATTCGGGCACGCATGCGATCAATGATTTCCCGGATTGCTTCATGACAACTGCTGCATCCGCCTCCTGCTTTGGTGTAATTCGTCACGTCCTCGACAGTCGCGAGGTTGTTCTCCACCACAGCTCGCTCGATTTCCAAGTCGGTAACCCCGAAACATTCACAGATTACATTCCCGGGAGCCCTTTTCAACGGAGCACCCCTGTAATAGGCAATGGCCTTTTCGAGGGCTTCCCGTCCCAGCACGGAACAATGCATCTTCTCCTGCGGCAAACCCCCTAGAAAGCCGGCAATATCTTGATTGGACACCTTTTCCGCCTCTTCAATCGTCATCCCTTTGATGATCTCAGTGAGAGCCGATGCAGCCGCAATAGCACTGGCACAGCCGAAAGTCTTGAACTTCGCCTCTGAGATCCGCTTGTTCTCATCCAGCTTGAATGTCAGCTTGAGAGCATCTCCACAAGCAATGGATCCCACTTCTGCCACTCCATCGGGGTCCTCCACTTCCCCAACATTGCGAGGATTCAGGAAATGCTCTTTCACCTTGTCTGTATAATCCCACATGAGCCTATACTCCTCTCTCTTGACGGATCCGATCGAGAATCAACACATTTCCTCTCCCCGGCTCCGCTTGTGTGGAGATATCTGTCCGGACAACTTCAAGTCACCGTAATCAGGTCAACGTTGTTTTGAGGATTATGAGTATCTTCTCAATGAGTCTGGGTAATGGCTCCTTCGTGGGTCGGCCTTCCACACCCGACATCTGAGTGCAAACGCCATCGGGATTGGAACCCCGAACTACTCATTGAAAAGGTACGATCATGGATGGGCCGGGATTGTATTCTATCCCCTCCTGCGATTTTCACAAATCATTCTTTCGCCTAATCGAGGAAGACCCCACCCATCATAAACGATGCTCCTCACCAACGGCCAAAAAAGCAATTGGCTGGAAGCCAACCTTCCAGCCAATTGCGCCACCCCT
>JAAYUJ010000498.1 GCA_012517775.1 Deltaproteobacteria bacterium | reverse complement strand
GAAATCGCACCGGAAAGGGAGCTCCCGATGGAACTTGCAAATCCGGTCGACCCGAAGCGGCTCCAACCGTGTCCCGAATACCAGACCGGCTGATACCCGGTTTCCCCTTCTCCTGCTGAGGCCAGGACGTCAGAAAACTGCTTCGCCCATTCGTGCTCGACTCCAAGAGCCAAAGCATAGGGAAGGTACTTCTCGAAAAGCTCCGGAGTCCTTTCCGGTGGGTTCAGCATATTGAGGCGATCCTTCTCCGCCACGGTAAGATACATCCTGAATCCTTCGATCTTGTCCAGAATTTGCCTTCCGGCACGGGTGGGAGCTTTCAGCAGCCTGTAAAACAAAACATTCAGCAAAACAATGGATACGAGCAGGACGAGAATCGAAATCGATGCGGTTGTACTGAGGAGGTAAAGTCCCATGATTTCGCCGCCTGCAAAGGGCAAGAAGAAAAGGGTGAGAAAGAAGGCCCCTCCGTAAGCGGCTATTCGGCCTCCGGACGAGCTCAGGGCAACCCTCCATGCATCCGCGACACGCATGAAGAGAAAAACCACTCCCATGGTCCATCCCAACACCCACAATCCAATGAACGTACCTTCACCCCCTCTTCCCCAAGAATCCAGGAGGAGAGCCCCTAAAAAGGCCAGCACGGAAAAAACCAGGCCGGGAACAAAGTAGCGGGTGTTCGTAAGGAAATAGATCTTCTCGTAGCTCGTCTTGAGCACACTCTTCACGGCTGCAACTGCACCGCCGATAACGGAATGGTTGCTGTTCTTGAGCTCTATGGTATCTCCGTTACGAAAAAGCTTGTCCGCAATCTTCTTCTCTTCCGGCGATAACCCGGAGGTAGAGGAATTTCTTCTCATCAGGCGGTAAGTGCCATTCTCGTCGGAAATTTTCAGATATCCTTTGACCGCCATGTCAATCACAGCTGCCGCAAAAACCTGGTTGTCATACCCCATTTCGGAGATGAACCGCACTTGGGCGGGCGAAAACCCATCGGGCGGGTAAAAGAGGGGCACGATGGTACCTTCTTCCGGATCCTTCCCAACCTTGACCCAGATCCCCAGGTAGTAGAAGAAAAGCAGAAGCACTCCAACGAGGCCGAGGATGCTGCCGGAATTGTCCCTCAAGAAGTTGCGTGTCTTCTCGGAAGCAGTCGGCTCCGCCACGAAGCCTTTGGGCCAGGCGACCACAATTGTCAGCCCCTCCCCGGAAAGAAGGGGTTCCGTTGTAGTGAAAACGAGGTTGCCTGCTTCATCGAAGGATGTCCTGAAACTCTTTTCCCTGGAGCCCTGGGGACCGGTAAACCCGTCACGAAAGATCAGTGTGTCCGACGCTCCCTGGGGAAGCTCCACCGTTGCAGATGCGGAATCGATCACAAATGCCCAGCCGTTCCCAGTAACATTCCAATAGAGCTCGTCATGATCTGAGAAAAAGCCGAGTTGCCGATTTGTCCTGTAGACAAGGGTATATTGATGGATCCCGTGGGGAATCAGGACATCCTTTCTTCCAACGTAAACACGCTTGCCGTTGCCATGGCTTTCCACATGAAAGGACTCCCCTTTCCCATTTCTCAGCACTTGCAGCACTTCAAAATCGACTCTCACCCTGTTGCCGTAGCGGTCTCGATAGTCCGTGGGAAAGTCCCGATAGATGCCCCTCTTGATCTCTTGCCCCGCACAGTTGACCCTGATGTTTTCCGTCACGGTCATGGAGCCATCCGGATGAACCACGATCCGGCTGTCAAACTGGAGAATCCTCTCCGTCTCCGCTGCCGGCACCTGCCTCGGGATGAAAGAGGCCATCAGAAATACTACTGCTGCCGGCAGGATCACAAAAAGCGTTTTCCTTGCCATGATACCCTCATGCGTGGTGGGTTGGTGCAGAAGGTTAGAATTTTACCGAAGGGACCTCTCTTTCGGCTGCCGTTTCGATTTCAAAGAATTCCGCCAGTTGAAAATTGAACATTTTCGCAACAAGAACGCTGGGAAAGGATTCGACCAGGATATTGAAGTCTCGGACCGCACCGTTGTAATACCTTCTTGCAAGCTGGATCTGATCTTCGATACCCGCCAGATTGCTCTGAAGATCAAGGAAGCTTTGGTTCGCCTTGAGATCCGGATATGCTTCCGCCAAGGCAAAAATGGATTTCAGGGCCCGCGTGAGCTCTCCCTCCACCTCGGCCTTTTCCTTGACACTCCCCGCAGATATGCTCCTTGTACGCAATTCCACGATATTCGCCAAGGTCTTCTGTTCATATTGCATGTACCCTTTCACGGATTCGATGAGATTCGGAATCAGATCATGCCTCCTCTTGAGCTGTACGTCGATTCCACTCCACCCCTCCTGCACCAGATTCTTTCCCCGAATGAACCGATTGTAGATGGCCACAAACCATAGCACCAACAATCCCACAAGAACCAGAAACCCGATGCCGAACCAGGACATACGCATTTTCTCCTTCATTCACAGGTTGTTCCATGGCGAACTGCGGGCGTGATTCCACCTGAATACCCATATCACAGAATGGGCTATCGCGCACCACTTTGCAACGCAGCTGGATACAGACATTGTGATCACTCCAAATACGGATTACAATGCTTGGGCGTATTACCATTCCGAATTGGATCTCTCAGATACAGGCCGGCGCTTCAGGGCAGACGGCACGGTTGTGGCAGGTATTTCAGATAGTTCAGCATCATCCGGACAAAAAGGTCTATATACGATGGGGCGATTCCTTGCTGTAGTGCTCTGGTTGATTTACTTCCTCTCTCCTTTCGACCTCATTCCAGACTTCATTCCGGGACTTGGAAGAATCGACGACATCATTCTCCTCTTCCTTCTTATCTATTCTCTCCTGAAGAAGAGCCCTGTCGACTCGGCAGGCTCTTCTTATGAGCATCAATATGAAGACACTCGTGACGAATCCAGTCGAAACCAACAGCCTCATGACTCGAGTTCTCATGAAGTGAAGGACCCCTACAGGATTCTTGGGCTCAACCGCTCTGCTTCACTGGATGAGATCAAGCGGGCGTATCGCGCTCAGGCTGCGCGCTACCACCCTGACAAGGTGACCCATTTAGGAGAGGAGTTCCAGGTGCTGGCAAAAAAAAAGTTCCAAGAAATCCAATGGGCGTATGAGACTTTGCTGAAGGAGAGAAAGGCTAACTGAGCCTCGCAATGCAGCTCCCAGACACAGCGGGACATCTTGTTGAGCGCTTTTGAGTGGTAAATTATCAATGAGCCCGGGTAACGAAATCATGGCAGGTTGGATTTCCATACCCGCCCCCGGGTGCAAAGGCTGCCGGGACTGGAATCCCGACCCATTTTTTGAGAGAGTACAAACAAGGATACCCCTATGCGGGACGATGTTTCCGAATTCGTTTCCATCCATACCCTTGCCAACCGTTTTGAAGCAGACCTCCTCACTGACGCCCTCGAGAAGGAGGGAGTCCCTGTCTTTGTGAGGTCTTTCGAGGAGACGCCCTACGATGGCCTTTTTGTGGCTCAGCGGGGCTGGGGACTCATCATGGTCCCCGAGGCATCCGCCGAAAAGGCGAAGGGAATCGTCAGACTTTTCCGGGAAAGCATCCGATCCAGGGGCATTTTCACGGATCCGTCGGAGATCGATCCCGTTCTTTGGAGCACGCTTCGCGACTCCAACCCTAAAACGATCTGCGCCAACGCACAGGTCCAGTTCGACGCAGAGACCGGCGCATATCGCTTCGTGTTCCTCCGCGGGTCTTATCTCTGCTACCCTGAAAAGGAAGCTATCGAACTCGCGGAAGATGCTTCCTGCCCTGCCGAAGACTTCAACTTCTATCTTTCGATTCTTCACTACCTGCTGGAAGCCCAACCTGTCGGTGCCAAAGGGAAATGGGTCAGTGAAAAGGAACTCCCCGGCGGAGAGCTTTTTTTTCGCGGGCATCACAGGATTCCGATCGACCCGCTCAAAGACCTTTTCGGCAACAGGCCCGATCTGTTCGCAGCAGTCGCCCATAAGG
>JAAYUJ010000497.1 GCA_012517775.1 Deltaproteobacteria bacterium | reverse complement strand
TTCTACGGATATCTCGGGACCGATCTCCACCACTTCGCCGATCCGGCCGTTGCAGCGGAGATCACCCGAAGAGGCCGGGAAATCATCAGGACCATGATCGACTGGCTTCGAGACGAAGGCGCCGTTCCCATCGAAATCGACACCGACGGCATCTATTTCGTCCCTCCGCCCGGCATAAGATCGGAAAAGGAGGCGGGGGAGCTCGTGCGTCGTCTTTCACAGAGCCTTCCGGAGGGGTTGGATGTCGAGATGGACGCAGTCTACCCCGCCATGTTTTCATACAAGAGAAAGAACTACGCCCTCTTGGATCCCGGCGGCAATGTGGTCATCAGGGGGAGCGGACTGCGTTCCCGTGGAATGGAAAAGTATCTTCGGGATTTCCTCTCGGAGATGCTCCGCCTTCTTCTGGAGGGGAAAGGGAATGCCGTCCGGGATCTCTACCGCCGAACCCTCCAGAGGCTGGATCGCCATGAATTGGGGATTGAATCTCTTGTCAAGACGGAGATGCTGACCGAATCTCCCGAGAGCTACAGCCAGAAGATCAAGGCAAAGAAGCGCAATCGGGCGGCCACTTACGAGCTGGCTTTGACTTCCGGTCGAAGTTATCGCGCAGGAGACCAGATTTCCTATTATGTTACCGGAACCGACAAGAGGGTGAGGGTCTTCGAGAACTGCCGATTCGGCTCAGCATACGATCCCCGGGAACCCGATGAAAACGTGGCGTATTACAAGGCGAAGCTCCAGGAACTCCTGAAGAAGTTCCAGGAGTTCCTGCCCGAAAAAATCACTGACGGGTGAAAAACGCCTGTCCGGTCCGCTCTTTTTGCACTTTTTCAATTGAGCAGGTCGGGATTCCAATCCCGACAGCCTTTGCCCCAATGTGTCGGATATGGAAACCGGACCTACGAGGCGCTCGTTACCTCGACTGATTGAGAAGTCACCTTTTTCTGCGGTAAGACCTTGACCCCGCCTTGTTTCGGGTGTCATTGAGGGTACAGAACATGCACGACTGCGGTTGACAATCAGCAGAAAATATCGTTTATATAGCCGTTTCTTGTTCATCGAGATGAATGGTTACAATGGCTCAGCTGGCTCTCGATGATGTATCACGAGAAGTCCAAAAGCCCGGGCAAACATTTAGGGAGGTATTCTGTTAATGGACTGGTCTGGTGTTGCATATGCAATGGGAACAATGGGGCAGGGCGGTGACGGACAGGGAGCCGGGGGCTTTGCAGCCTTTTTGCCTCTCTTGCTTATGGTGGGCATTTTCTATTTTCTCCTCATTCGACCTCAGCAGAAAAAGCAAAAGGCGCATAAGGCGATGCTGGACAGTCTCCAGAGAGGAGATGTGGTTGTCACGACGGGTGGCATTCAGGGGAAGATTACCGGTTTGACAGAGACCGTCGCCACAATGGAGATCGCCGACAAGGTGCGCGTGAAAGTGCAGCGTGGCTATATCGCAGGAGTCATCTCCAAGGGTGAGCCGGAGGAATAGGCTTCTTCAATCATGCTTTTTTAGGGCAATTCTTTTCTATTCTGCCGCGTCGACGAATTCAACAATCCAGTCTTTCAGCAACTCGGAGAGCTTTTGCAAACCCGATGGCAAATGCCGGTCCATCAGGCCATAACGAATTATGGAGGCAGCCCCTTTCCGAGCAGCCTCTTCAGTCGTTGGGAGGATGAAATTTGAAAAATCTGAAATGGCGAGAAATCCTGATTGCCGTGGTGCTCCTGGCGGGATTTGTTTACCTCACGCCAACTCTTTTTCCCACACTTCCCTCCTGGTGGACTAGATTTATGCCGAAAGACAAAATTCACCTGGGACTCGACCTGCAGGGGGGAATGCATCTCGTGCTGGAAGTCGAAGCGGACAAGGCGGTCAGCAATACGGCGGATCGAATGGCAGAGGACATCAAGGACACTCTCAGAAAGGAAAAAGTCCCTTTCAACAAGATCGAACGTGTGAATTCCTGGGACATCCAGATTTCCTTGCCTTCCCCCGACGGACGGACGGACCTGAACAAAGTGATGGAGAAGTTCTACCCGATTCTCAAGATCGTTGTTGGGGAGACTACTCCCGATGGCTATATGGTTTCCTACACTTTTCAGGAAAAGGAAGTGCAGCGTGTCAGGGAACTGGCTGTAGATCAGGCACTGCAGACCATCCGAAACCGCATTGATCAGTTTGGAGTCACAGAGCCTGACATCCGACGAGAGCGGGAGGACCGCATCCAGGTCCAACTGCCTGGTATCCAGGATCCGCAGAGGGCGATTGATCTCGTGGGGAAGACAGCACTTCTGGAATTCAAGCTTGTGGCTGAGGGTGTGTCACCTCAGGACTCCAGGGATGGAAAACTCCCTCCGGGTGTCAAGATCTATCCCATGAAGCGATCGAATGGCACAGGCGGCCGCACGATGGATACTCAAATTGCCCTGAAAGACAGAACCCTCATGACGGGCGAGTATATCACCACCGCTGAAGTGCGCATTGACACCCAGTACAACCAGCCTTATGTCGCGCTGGAGTTCGATGCCGCAGGGGCGAGGACCTTCGAGCGCCTTACCGGCGAGAATGTCAACAAGCAACTGGCCATTGTTCTGGATGGGACGGTTTATTCGGCACCGAATATCAGGGAGAAGATCGGCGGGGGGCGGGCCAGCATCACAGGGAGCTTCACCATGGAGGAAGCCAGGGACCTGGCCATTGTGCTCAGAGCCGGCGCCCTGCCCGCACCGGTCAAGATCCTGGAGCAGCGGACAGTCGGTCCGGGCCTCGGTAAGGACTCCATTCACCAGGGCTTGCTGGCATCCCTCATAGGCGCCATGCTGGTCGTAGCCTGTATGGTATTGTATTATAAAGGTTCGGGCCTCATCGCCAATGTCGCCCTGGCCCTGAACATGCTCCTCCTTGCAGCGGGCCTCGCGGCCTTCGGGGCAACCCTGACACTTCCCGGCATTGCGGGTATCGCCTTGACAATTGGTATGGCGGTGGACGCCAACGTGTTGATTTACGAACGCATGCGGGAGGAACTGCGGCTCGGAAAAACCCCGAGAGCGGCTGTTGAGGCCGGCTATGAAAAAGCCACGGTGACAATCATCGACTCCAACCTTACCACCCTGATTGCAGCGTTTGTCCTTTTTCAGTTTGGAACCGGTCCTGTCAAGGGATTTGCGGTCACCTTGACCATTGGTCTCGTGGCCAATCTATTTACCGCGATCATTGTGACACGGTCAATTTTCGACTACTTGCTTATCCAGCGCCGAATCAAGACTCTAAGCATATGAAAATGGCTCTACCAATGGACAGGCTTTTTTGTTCAGCCGGATTTACGGGCCCCGTCAATGGGCCAACCGGGAGCACGGCATGCGGCCAGTTCTTCCCGAAAGCTCATCGTACACAAAGTCCGGAGTAATGAGAGGAAGAGGTTAATCCATGCAGTTGATCCGACCCGATATCAATATTGACTTTGTTGGAGCCAGGTACAAGGCGATTGCCGTATCCTGCGTGCTGATTTTCATATGCGTCGCTGCGTATTTTTGGCGTGGCGGTCTCCCCATGGGAGTGGATTTCGCCGGTGGAACACTCATTCAGATCCAATTCAAGAAGGCGACAAATCCTGATGCAATCCGGGATGCGCTCAAAGACCTCGTGGGGACGAGCAGCATTCAGCAAATCGGGTCTTCATCCGACAATGAATATCTGATCCGCACGGAACTGATCACATCGGAACTTCAGAGTCTCTCCGCCTCGGTTGCGGAGAGACTTGCCGGTGCATACGGGAAGGATGAGGCTTCGGTTAGGCGGGTCGAAATGGTAGGTCCAAAAGTGGGGGCCGACTTGCGTCAGAAAGCCCTATTCGCAGTCTACTACGCTCTTCTGCTCATGGCCATCTACGTTTCAGGTCGATTTGAATTCAAATGGGTGAAAAGCGGTATTATGGCCGGGGTTTTGGTTTTCGGGGTTTATCTCCTGGAAATAGCCGGAGTAGATGCGACGCTTCTCATTGTGGCAGCCCTTGTGATTACCCTGGCCCTCTGCTGGATTCTGGAACTTCCTTACGCACTGGGGGCACTCCTCTCCCTGGTCCATGACGTTCTCATCGTGGTGGGAGCATTTGCGCTGACCGGCAGGGAATTCACTCTCGAAGTGCTTGCCGCGCTGTTGACGATTGTCGGCTTTTCCATCAACGATACCATCGTCATCTTTGACCGGGTTCGGGAAAACCTCCGGAAGGACAAAAAGCAGGATATTCACACTCTGATCAATTCAAGTGTGAACCAGACTCTGAGCCGAACCATTCTTACTGCAGGCACCGTGTTCCTGGTGACCATATGCCTGTTTCTGTTCGGAGGAACAGTCATCCACGATTTTGCGTTCGCCATGCTCGTGGGACTTATCACCGGAACATATTCCACGGTCTTTGTGGCAAGCTTTGTGGTGGTTGTCTACCACGAATTGAAAGCGCGCAAGAAAATGGTGAAGAGGGCAGCGGCTTAGGTCGCCTACTGATTGACCCACACGGCCATGTCTTTGAACTCGGCCAGTGCCTTTTTGGTTACGGAACTCTTAAGGAAGCTCCACTTCCCCGTCGGGTTGGAATGGCCGATGACCACGATGCCGATGCCCTCATTCCTGCAATGCTGAACGATTTCAACGGCCACATTCCCTTTTGTGGGAATGAGGTTCAGCTTGACCCGCTCCTCGCCGATCCCTTCTTTGCGAACTATCTTCCTGGCTTCGGCAATGTAAGGCTCCAGCGCCCTTCCCTCGCCCGACGCAAGCCAGCTCTCCACTCCGCTGCCTGGATCGAAGGCGGGAACAGCCATGGGTCTCTTCACTCCACGACTTGCATGGAGCAGAACGATCTCCGTCTGCGCTTCCGCAAGCATGAACGCGGCATGATCGGCAGCTCGAAGAGATGTGTCCTCGTTCAGAATACATATGGCCGCCCTGGATGGGTCCGCATTTCCCTCAATGAGCCAGATAGGCGACGCGGCACAGTGCTGCAGGAGTGCGTGGGTCGGGTCATCCTTGAGCAGGCTCTCCAGAGAGGTCTGGGTCTGTTTCTGCATGATCAATGCATCAGCCTTCTTGAACCCGGCGACAAGGCAGACATCCTTGGGGAGACTTGATCCTTTCTCCTGAATATGCTCCACATAGGATTCCTCTGGAAACCCGGCCTTCAACAGGACTTCCCGTGCCGCATTCATGACCGATCGGGTTTCCCTTTCCCTGATTCTCAGCATTTCCGCCCTCTTTCTAGCCATTTCGGGGGAATCAGGTTTCTCGCGATAGATGGGTGACAGAGCCGGGAGAAAGTAGCACACAACGACTCTGATGTGGGTCAGGTCAGTATAGAGTCTTCTCAAAAACTCCACTGGCTTGAGTGACTCCTTGCTGCCGTCGATGGGAAGCAGCAGGCACTTGGTCACCGGTTTCATGAGAACCTCCCAATGCGAAGATTCGAGCCATCGGCCCCATGAGGAGGACGATGCCTGTTTATGGAGCACCCAAGTGGCAGAAAGAGTCTGCATGGCATTCGGGACTGTCAGGTCAGCTCGACCCCGTCGGAGACTTCATGCTGCCTGCCGATGCCGAACCGGACATCTTCCCACTCGGAGTCCTGAGCAAACTGCCGGTAAATCGTCCTGACCAGATCCGGATGGTTGTTGACTTCACTGAGATGGGCGAAAGTAACAGCCCTGAGATCGCGGTGAAAGAGGGATTTCAAAAGCTCACAGGTCTCGTTGTTGGACAGATGGCCATGGCGGCTTCTGATACGTTGCTTCAGGTGAGGAGGATAGGGGCCGTTGAGCAGTAATGCGGTATCATGATTCGCCTCAATAACGAGACCGTGGCAGTTCTGCAGCTTGGTGCGAACCAGATGGGTCGCAACCCCCAAATCCGTACAAACGCCAAGCCGCGTGCCCCCATGTTCAATCACAAATCCGACGGGCTCCCGAGCATCGTGAGATATGGAGAAAGCCTGAATGCGAAGGTCCCCTATCATAAAGGGGGAGCCGTCCTGAAAAAGATGCACATGAGCCATTCTGCCGCTTTCAGGGGGGAACCCCTCCAGGGTGCCCCTGGTAGTGTAAACAGGCAATTGGAAGCGACGGCTCAGGATGCCTACTCCACGGATGTGGTCTTGATGCTCATGGCTAACCACCAGGGCATCGAGCTGCTTTCCACTTACGGGACTCTTCTCCAGCCGTGAGACCAGCTCCTTCCCGCTCAAGCCGGCATCGACAAGCATCCGTGTCTTCTCGCTGCAGACAAGCATCGCATTGCCTTTGGACCCACTGGCGAGAATCTGGAAGAACAGAGCCACGACTTTGTCACCCTTCCATGATCAACCGCTTGACCTTTCCCACATCATCATCCACAGGCCCGAGAAGCAGGAGACCGCAGCGAGAGGGATCATACGCCCTCCGAAACCACTCTTGTATGGCATCGGGGCTCACGGCGTCGATCCGCCGCTCCACCTCTTCAAAGGGCACATAACGGCCGAACAGAAACTCGTTTTTAGCCAGACGGTTCATGCGGGAGTCGCTGCTCTCCGCATTGAGGTACATACTCCCCTTTACATACTCTTTGGCGGCGGCAACCTCGCCGTCTGAAATCGGTTCATTGGCAAGATGCTCCAATTGAGCACGGATCACCCGAAGCGTCTCTTCAACATTTTCCGCCGTCACACCGGCGTAAACCCCAAAAATCCCAGTGTCGTGATGACTATTGAGGAAAGAGTAGACGCAATAGGCCAATCCGCGCTTCTCTCGGATCTCCTGAAACAGGCGACTGCTCATGCTGTTTCCCAGAATCACGTTGAGCAAATGGCAGCAAAAACGGTTTTCATCCACATGGGAAGTACCCTTCATGCCGAGAGTCAAATGGACCTGTTCGAGGTCCTTGGGAATAATGCTGACCTCGTAATGATCTATCGGCGTCTTGTGACTGCGGGGAATGGGCGAATGATTCAAAGCCTCCATGGAAGGAGCCACAAGATCCACAAACCTCTGGTGGTCGAGATTGCCCGCAGCGGAAATGACGATTCGTGTCGGGTGGAACATCCTGGCAAGATATTCCCGCAGACTGTCGCGATCCGCTTTTCCCACCGTGTCCACATTCCCATAGATCGGCAGTCCGAGGGGATTGTCTCTCCAGTACATCTCCTGAAAGAGGATATGCACCAGTTCATCAGGCGTATCTTCAATCATCCGGATTTCCTGGAGAATAACCTGCTGTTCGCGAGCCAATTCCTGGGGATCAAATACGGAATTCAGGAAGATATCCGTGAGCACATCCACCACGAGGGGGAGATGTGTATCCAGAACCTTTGCGTGGAAGCACACATTCTCCTTGGATGTGAACGCATTGGCGAATCCTCCGACTGAATCGAGTTCCTTCGCGATATCCAGAGCGGTGCGGCGTGTGGTTCCCTTGAAAAGCATGTGCTCGATAAGGTGTGTGATCCCACGCTCATTTTCTTCTTCATCACGGGAGCCGACGTTGACCCAGATGCCGGTGGAAACCGAGTGGACGTAAGGCAGTTTCTCGGTAACGATGCGAATACCATTGTTGAGGACTGTCTTCTGATACAATCTCACCTCTCTCGGAGCTTGAGGTCATTGAGTTACCGGCTGCCCAAAAGCGCTCAGCATTCATGGGGAAGGCAGGCCAGCGGTAAAGGAACGGAGAGTTCTTACCATTCTTCGCCCCTTCCCGCAATACTCTTGACCCCGGGTTGCCTCTTGCCCGAGTACGGGGGGCGGCGGGCGAGTGCATCGGCTCAAGCCGTCGGTACCCTACCATCACTCACCTTCCGGCTTTTCCAGAGCGGCTTTTCGGCTGAGGCGAATCCGGCCATCCTTGTCTATCTCGATCACTTTCACCAGGACTTCATCCCCTTCGTTCACCACATCGGTGACCTTTCGGACTCGTTTGTGGTCCAGTTGAGAAATGTGAATGAGACCGTCGATGTTGGGAAGGATCTCCGCAAAGGCTCCAAAATCCGTGATCCTGACGACGCGTGCCATATACAACTGACCGACCTCAGGCTCCTGGGTCAAGCGCTTGATGCGGTCAATCGCACGCTCGCACGCCTTTCCGTCCGGACTCATGACAACCACTCGGCCAGAATCGTCAATGTCGATCTTGGCGCCCGTCTCAGCCACTATGGACCGAATGACTTTGCCTCCCGGACCGATGACATCACGGATCTTCTCGGGGTTGATCTGAAGGGTCGTCACTCTCGGTGCATACGGTGAAAGGTCAGGACGTGGAGAGGGAAGGGCTTGACTCATCTTTTCCAACAGGGTCAGACGGGCGTGGCGCGCCTGATCGAGGGCTCTTTGCATGGTTTCGCGATCGATTCCCGATACTTTGATATCCATCTGAAGCGCCGTGATTCCCCGGGCCGTTCCCGTGATCTTGAAATCCATATCCCCCAGATGGTCCTCGTCACCCAGAATGTCCGTGAGGACAATGACCTTGTCTCCTTCTTTCACCAATCCCATGGCGATGCCCGCAACCGGCTCTAAAATGGGAACCCCCGCATCCATCAGGGCGAGGGTCGCGCCGCACACCGTTGCCATGGAACTGGACCCGTTGGATTCGAGCACTTCCGAGACTACCCGGATGGTGTATGGAAATTCGCCGTCTCTGGGGAGAACGGTCTTCACGGATCTCTCCGCCAGAGCGCCGTGTCCGATATCCCTTCTTCCGGGGCCGCGAAGGGGCCTCACTTCGCCCACACAGTAAGGGGGAAAATTGTAGTGAAGCATGAAGGACTTGAATGTTTCCCCCGCCAATGCCTCAATCTTTTGTTCATCGGAAGAGGACCCGAGAGTCACGACCGCAAGCACCTGTGTTTCTCCCCGCCGAAACATTGCCGATCCGTGGGTTCGGGGCAGAATGCCCACCTTGATTTCAATGGGCCGAATCTCGTCAAAGCGACGGCCGTCGATGCGAATCCCCTCTTCAGCCATCATGCGTCGGACAACGGATTTCTCAAAGTCCGAGAGGATCTCCTCGATCTCTTTTTCCCTTTCCGGAAACCCTTCGGCAAGTTCCTCCTTGACTCGCAGTCTAAGGGCCTTTTTGCGCTGACTGCGCAACTGCTTTTCAGGCGTGGTCACAGCCCTGCGCATTTCATCGGATACCGCTCTGTGCACGGCTTCCACCAAAAGCGGGTCTCTCACCGGAGGAAGCACTTCCTCCTTGACCACATCCTTGAACATTGCCCGCAAGGCATCCTGACCGTCCAGAATGGGCTGAATAGCCCTGTTGGCCACATCCAACGCTTCAACAACATCCGATTCCGAGACGAACTCCGCGCCGCCTTCAACCATCACCACCGCTTCCCTGCTCGCAGCGACAACGATATTCATATCACTCCGGGTCAGTTCCTCTGCAGACGGGTTGATGACGAATTCCCCGTCCACTCTTCCCACACGCACAGCTCCAATTGGCCCCTGAAAGGGGATCGATGAGATATGGAGAGCAGCCGAGGCTCCCGTTATGGCTACCACATCCGGTTCGTTTTCCTGATCCACGGAAAGAACCGTTGCGATCACCTGGGTCTCGTGATTGTATTTCTTAGGGAACAATGGACGGATGGGGCGATCGATAAGGCGGGATGTGAGAGTCTCCTTTTCACTCGGACGGCCTATTTCCCTGCGAAAAAAGCCTCCAGGAATTCGACCCGCGGCGTAGCTCATTTCCTGATAGTCTACCATGAGGGGTACGAAATCGATCCCTTCGCGAACTCTGTCTTCATTGGTCGCTGCAACAAGGACAACAGTATCTCCGTAACGCATGATGACGGAACCGCCGGCCTGTCGGGCCATATGACCACTTTCGAAAACCAGCGGCCTTCCACCTACCTCCACTTGCACTGAGTAACTCATAGGAAATTCCCTTTTTTCTGTTTCATATCCATCTGCCGCCCAAAGTCACAAGAGGAAGCAGTAAAAGACCTCTTTAACGGCGTAATCCAAGCCGTTCAATCACCGTATTGTAGCGGTCCACATTCTTTCTCTTCAGGTAATTCAGCAGTTGTCTGCGTTGCCCGACCAGTTTGAGGAGACCGCGACGCGAATGATGATCCTTCTGATGCATCTTGAAATGATCGGTCAAGTAACTGATTCTCTCACTCAAAAGCGCAATCTGCACCTCCGGCGAACCGGTGTCCCCAGGGTGGAGTTTGAAGTCCTCAATGATTTCCTTTTTCCGGTTTGAGGTCATTGTCACAGCTTTTCCTCCTTTGTTTCAAACCCTTCCGTACTGAAGTGAAAAATCAAATCGCCTCGATGAGCGACCGACCGACCGCCTTCCTCGAGGCAGAAAGACCGGCGACGAATGGATGCTCATCGAAAAAGCTTCCCCATCAACTGCATTCCTACTTGAATACGCGCAGTTTGCGCCTTTCCCCGTCCTCCGCCCAAGGCCACCACATGGCCACCAGGCAATTCCTGTCACTCACCAGGCGAACAGGGCCCACCGTCACAGGCAACCGTCGCTTCTGTTCAGCTTGCCAGTCGGGATCCAAATGTCCTTCATAAACTGCCTGAACCATGGCAGGATCACCAATCCTCACCTCGGGCAACCGATTGAGCACTTCATTCATACCAATCAGGCCCGGGAATCGGGAATTGACTGCCGGGACAGCAACAATCTCATGGAGGGAGGCAGCCTGATCAATATGAAACGGGCCACTGGCAATCCGGCGCAACTCGCAGACATG
>JAAYUJ010000065.1 GCA_012517775.1 Deltaproteobacteria bacterium | reverse complement strand
GGGAATGGAATCCCGACTTACTCGTAGGAGGAAGCCAAACAACTTTTCAGAGCAGTCGTTCATGTCCCTGGGGACACTCTAAACGATGAAAAGTCGCTTCGTAGGTCGGGTTTCCATACCCGACATGCGATCGTCGGGATTAGAATCCCGACCTGCGAGCAGCGAACAAAATTACTTTTCAGAGGAGAGAGATAATCGATGATTGAAAAACCGCTGGTTGGCATCATCATGGGAAGTGATTCGGATCTTCCCATGATGGAAGAAGCCTTCAAGGTGCTTGAGGAGTTTCAAATCCATTATGAAGTGAGGATTCTGTCTGCTCACCGAGCTCCAATAGCGACTGCGGAGTATGCGAGGAACGCCGAGAGACGGGGACTACGTATCCTCATTGCCGGAGCGGGTTGGGCGGCACATCTGGCCGGCGTCATTGCGGCGGAGACTATTCTTCCCGTGATTGGCGTGCCCTTGGATTCCTCTCCGCTACAGGGCATCGATTCTCTCTTATCGACCGTGCAGATGCCCCCGGGAATTCCAGTGGCATCCATGGCCATCGGCAAGGGCGGGGCGAAGAATGCCGCATTGTTTGCCGTTCAGGTACTAGCCCTGCAGGATCCGGATCTCTGCGGGAGACTCAGAGAGTTCAAGCGGCAAATGGCGGATGATGTGACAGTGAACAAAAAGGAGATCTTGGAGCATTTTCTTGCCGTCAGAACAAATGGTTGAGAGGAGTGCCGTCTTGGATCATCGCACAGCTTTTCGAGCCGGATGGTTCCTGTGAATGAGCAACCTTTGGACCGGCCTCCCCGAATCTGGAAGACAGACTCCCGTTCCCCGGACCTGGAGACGATCACTCAAGCAGCCTCTTTGCTGAACGCTGGAGGAATCGTCATTTACCCCACGGAGACATTCTATGGACTCGGGGGAGTCCCGTCGCTGGAATCCGCCGTGGAACGTATATGTATGGCAAAGGGGCGGGAAGAACGTAAACCACTTCCCTTGATCGCCTCCAACGTGGGATGTGTGCTGCAGGCAGTGGCCGATTGGCCGACAGTTGCTGCGCGTCTCGCAGAGGCTTTCTGGCCTGGGCCGCTCACTCTCGTGCTTCATGCCGTTTCGGAAATTCCCTATCGAGTCCATGGGGGTACGGGCAAGATTGCCGTGAGGGTTTCGTCTCATCCGGTGGCAAGGGCACTTGCAGAAGCGACTGGGGGGATGGTGATATCGACGAGCGCCAATTTTTCCGGCGAATCCCCGGTGCAGGATGCGGATCAGATTTCACCGGCCCTGCTTTCATTGGTGGATGGCATGTTGATCGCCGGCAAGACGGGCTCTCAATGGGGGTATTTGCCCACGACCATCGTCGATGTGTGCTCTCCCCGGCCTAGACTGGTGCGAGCCGGCTGCCTGCCGTGGAAGGCCATCGAGGCTTATCTGGTTTGATCCGGGCGGGGTGTCTCTGAGGGAAGGCCCGGAAGAAGGGATGGGAAGTCGCCGGCCCGAACAGAGAGCGGGATACCCCCTGCAGAGCAGACATCCCGTTTGAATCGAGATTTCTGTTGACTTCCTTCTTCGCATCAAAAGAAACTGTAAATATTCAACCTGAGACTTGTCTCTTGATGAATCACCTGGTGGAAGTCCCTGGAAATCTCGGCTGAGGTCGGAATATTCTTCACCTGCTACTGATCGGATGGTTGTGTATACTTTATTGCTTTCAATCTCTTTTTTGTTTTTTGGGATCATTCTGATACTCGTTGGAGCGACCAGATGGCGCAGGCTTGCGGGCTTGGGGCGCCGAGTGATTCTCACGGGCGGCGGGACCGGGGGGCATGTCAATCCGGCTCTTGCCATTGCCGAGGGAATCAAGAACAGGGAACAGGAAACGCAGTTTCTGTATGTTGGCGTGCGCGGCAAGGCAGAAACCGTGATCGTTGGCAAGGCGGGATATCCTCTACGGTATGTCTCTTCGGAGGGCTTTCCCGGGCTTCGGCCATCCCTGCGAACACTGAGATTCGTGGTCCGCCTCGGCTTCGGCGTTCTGCAATCCATCTGGATTCTTTTCAGATTTGCCCCCCAGTGGATCGTTGCCACAGGTGGGTATGTGAGTGCGCCGATCATCGTCGCCACGATCATTCTCAAGACTCTGAGGATTGCTCCCACCAGGATTTTCCTTCATGAACAAAACAGCGTTCCCGGCCAGTTAAACGCTGTGCTGGGAAAATGGGTTGACAAGGTACTCCTTACATTCCCTCAGACCCTGTCTTTTTTTCCCAGGAACGGCGTTGTGGTGGGATATCCCATTCGAACATCCATTGTTCCCAGGCCCAGAGAAATCGCCTTGAAGAATCTGCCTTTCACCGTCTCCAACGGCCGGCAGGTCGTTTTCGCCTTTGGAGGCTCCCAGGGAGCGCGCACTATCAACAGGGCGCTCGTGGACGCATTGCCCCACCTGATACCTCACCGTGATCGTCTGTTCATTGTTCACGGGATGGGCCTTGCCAGCTCCGAAGGCTACAACGCAGTTGCAGACACAGAAGGACGTCTCCAGCGTATGATCACTCCCGAACAGCGGAACCTTCTGGATGAGTTTTATTACAGGCAGGATTATTTTCACAACATTGCGGATGTCTATTCCATCAGCGACCTCGTGGTTTGCCGCAGCGGTGCGGGGAGCCTCAATGAAATCTCGCGTCTGGGTATACCGGCCCTCCTCATACCCAAAGCAAACCTGCCAGGGGACCATCAGGTGATGAACGCGCGGGCGATGAAATGCGGTGGAGCTGCTGAGCTTCTTTTTGAAGATACCATTCTGGAGAATGGAGTGGTTCTGGAGAAGCTTGAGGGGCGTTTGCTTGCAGACCGCATTCTGCGGCTTCTCGGTGACCGCGAGCGACTGCATCGGATGGCCCAGCGGAGCACGCAATTCTTGAGAAAGCAAGCGGTTGAGCGCATTCTGAGCGAGCTGTACGAGGATCACAGCTTTGATAACGGCATTGGATACCATGCGGAGCCATTCAAACCCCTTCTCTCAAACAACCGGCTGCTGCAGCTTCTCAGCAGGGCATATCAACGTTCGCCGGAGCAATACGATCCTGTCGTCGTGGTCGGCGACGCCGCAGATGTGGTGTATTATCGTCATCGTGCAGCTGGGCTCCTCAGCCATAAAATGTGGCAGGATCGCAATCTGGGGGTAAAGCTCATCGGATATACCCGATATCATGAAAAGATACCCACGTTGCTTCATATGTTGAGCGACCGGACTCCGGCTGGTCGAATTCAGAGGTTTTTCGGAGGCGATTTTGCAGAGGTCGGCTTCATTCGCAGGAACATCGTGGCGGCACTGCAAGTGTTGAATCAAATCGACCCGGATATCGAGGCAAGTCTGCTGAAGGCCTTTGAAGATCCCTATTTTGAGGTGCGTGCACAGGTATGTCGTGCTGTGGTCCACTTTGGCCCTCTGCTCGTGAAAAGAGACCAGTGGTTTGAAGCGATGAAAAATGGAATCAATGACCGTTGTTTTGAGGTTGTGGTCGAGGCAGCCAAGGCAATGGGGGAAATTGGAGACGATGCGAGAGCTGCCGGTGAACTGCTCAATTTGAAAGAACACCACTTCTGGCAGGTGCGGGATGCCGCCCTGAAGGGTTTGGGGCGATTGGTGGACCGTGACATCATCATTCCTTCCCCGTCATTGCTGTCGCACATCAACAGCTTCATACTGACGGCGACGGATTTCCGCCCCCATTTCTCCATCAAGGAAACTTACAGGTGTCTCCAGAACAGCTGCAATCAAAAGCTGGGGGCCGGCAGGGAAGAGCTGGATCCACGCTCTTTCTCCGAGCACCTTGCGAGGAAGCGCTAAATAATGATTTACGAAATATGCAACTGGCTCATCTCCGTTTCGGATAGTTTTTCTTTTTTTCGGCTGGTGAACTACATTACCTTCAGGGCAATCCTGGCTGCTCTCACAGCAGTGATTTTCGTCTTTCTCTTCAGCCGACCCTTCATCCTGTTTATGCACAGGCGGAGTCTCCTGGACCAGGTGAGGGAAACAGGCGTTCATTCGGCATTCGAAAAAACGGGTACTCCCACCATGGGAGGAGTGCTCATCATCGGTGGTGTACTCAGTTCCATGATACTTTGGGGGAACTGGAAGAATCCGTTTCTCCTCTCTTCTCTCGCGGGAATGCTCTGGTTCGGGGGGCTGGGCTTCTGGGATGATCTGTCCAAGATCAGGAAGCGAAGCGGAGATCTGGGTATCTCCGAAAAAACGAAACTGGCTCTACAGGGTTTGTTCGCCCTGGTTTTCGCCGGGTTTTGCGCAGGACCTCTCACTCCGCTGGGGGATGGACTGGCTACTAAATTGTTCGTGCCATTCTACAAGTATCCCATCGGTGACATGGGCCCCCTCCTGTACGGTCTTTTTGTTTTTCTCTTTCTTATTTTCGTCTCAAACGCGGTGAACATAACAGACGGGCTGGACGGACTGGCCATTACCCCCTCTCTTTTCGTCGTCGGCGTCCTCGGCGTCTTTGCGTATGTGGAGGGAAACAGGATTTACTCAGCCTATCTTTACTACCCCTATTTGAGAAATGCGGGAGAGCTCACCATCTTCGGAGCCGCCTTTGTAGGGGCAGGACTCGCCTTTCTCTGGTACAATGCCTACCCGGCTCAGATCTTTATGGGAGATACGGGCTCACTCGCCATTGGGGGGACCATGGCTGTTGCATCTGTGCTCCTCAAGCAGGAAATGTTGTTCCCTCTCCTTGGGGGCCTTTTCATTGCAGAAGCCGTCAGCAGCCAGATCCAGGACAAGATAGGCGTCAAATGGCTGGGAAGGCGAATATTCTATCGCGCCCCTTTGCACCATAATCTGCAGCACATGGGCATTGCTGAAACCAAAGTAGTCATCCGACTGTGGGTTCTGGCGGGGATCCTGGCCCTCGTATCCCTGGCAACGCTCAAGCTGCGCTGACATGTCCGGAACTGCATTCTTATTCGGCAAGTCGCTGATCGGGGAACCGGAATGATCCATGCCTCCCGGTTCCATAATTCCTCCAGATCAACGGTGAAAAATTGCTTTCATAAGACCAAATCGCAAGGATATGCAATGAATGTTTTGATCTTAGGGGCTGGAGCAATGGGAAGCCTTGTGGGAGCACGATTATCCCGAACAGAGGCGAACCTGATCCTTTTCAGTACGGATCGTCATCACATGGAGGCCATTCGCCGCGAAGGGCTCCACATTGAAGAACTTGACGGTTCAATGAGCCGTTATGACCTCAAGGCGGTTGATACCCCGGGGGAGATAGACGCACCGCCCGATCTCGTCATCGTGCTCGTAAAGAGTTATGCGACCCAGACGGCAGTCGCATCGGTGAAAGACCTGCGCCACGCCTCCACGATCTTCCTTACACTGCAGAATGGAGTTGGAAACTGGGAGCGAATAGCGGCCGAAGTGGGAAGGGAATCGGTGATTGTGGGGAGCACGGCCGAGGGAGCCACTCTGGTCGCTCCAGGAAGAATCCGGCACGGGGGAACCGGAGTGACACATGTGGGTGAGCCACATGGACCGCCCAGCCCGCGAATCCATGCGGTAGTGGAGCTCCTTGCCAAGGGGGGGTTCGAGGCCCGTGTCAGTAGTCAAATGGAGCAGCTCATTTGGGAAAAACTCCAGGTGAATGTCGGAATCAATGCCATCACAGCTCTTACCGGAATCCGCAACGGGGCAATTGCCCAATTGGAGGAAGCGCAGGCCCTTTCGCGGGCTGCCGTTCAGGAGTCTATAAAAGTATCCCGGGCAAGAGGATTCGCCATCAGGGAGGACATGGTTGATCGCGTCATCGCCGTTGCTCGGGCCACAGCCGTGAATCGGTCTTCCATGGGACAGGACGTGGATCGCCGAAAGAGAACGGAGATCGATGCCATCAATGGGGCGATTGTCCGGCTGGGAGAGGAGATGAATATCCCGACGCCGGTCAATTGGACACTCACACAGTTGATTAAAATTCTGGAGGCGAGCTTCACCTGTTTGCAGTAGCATGCACATCCGGCTGGGTGCGCCAACCTGTGAGTATGCACTCTCACCCGCCAGGGGAGGGATGATGTCATGTGCCCCCCGGAATGCAAGGAAGCGGAGTAGACCTGTGCGGGCGGGGAACGGCTCCTCGCCAAAGGCTATAACCTCGATTAGAAAGGTGCCCATGATGAACAAGAAGCGAGTGACTGTTCCAGAAGTTATGGCTGCCAAGGGCAAACGAAAGTTGACCATGTTGACTGCCTACGACTACCCGATGGCACTCCTGGTTGACCAGAGCGATATCGACATGATCCTGGTTGGAGACAGCCTGGCCATGGTGGTTCTCGGGCATGAAGACACCCTGTCCGTGGGCATGGACGAGATGCTCCACCACACCCTGGCCGTTTCTCGAGGAGCAAAGCGTTCTCTGGTTGTCGGCGACATGCCGTTTCTTTCCTACCATGGGAGTATTGAGCAGGCTGTGCTCAATGCGGGAAGATTTCTAAAGGAAGGACGTGCCCAGGCGGTGAAGCTGGAGGGTGGAGCGCGGGTTGTGCCCCAGATCAAGGCGATTGTGGAAGCTCAGATTCCCGTCCAGGGCCACATTGGTCTCACACCCCAGAGCCTCGCCCAATTCGGGGGATTCAAGGTCCAGGGGAAGACCGCTGAGGCTGGCGCAGTGTTGATCGAAGATGCCCAAGCCCTGACGGAAGCAGGCTGTTTCAGTATTGTATTGGAGGGAATTCCGGCTCCCATTGCCGCAATGATCACGGACGCCATACCCATTCCCACCATCGGGATCGGAGCAGGATCCCACTGTGATGGCCAGGTGCTGGTAATCCATGATGTTCTTGGACTTTTTGACCGATTCGTTCCCAAGTTCGTGAAGCAGTACGTCCGATTGGGAGAAACCATTCGAGAGGCCCTAACGCGATATCGGGAAGAAGTGGAGAACGGATTGTTCCCGGGGCCGGAACATACGTTCTCCATGGATGATCAGGAAGTGGCAAAGCTCGAGACAGGTAAGAGAAAAAAGCCTCGGGATGCCGCGAGAATCAGGTAATCAGACCCCGTTGTCCTCTTCCTTGAGCTTTTTCAGATACTGCCCCAGGGCCATGAGGGGAAAACAGTTGCGGTAGTTGTGATAGCGGATGAAGAAGTGCTTGGGGAATCCTGTTCCTGTAAAGTGCTTCTCATCCCAGGTTCCATCGGATTTCTGCGTTCGGATGAGGTATTGGATCCCTCGTTGGACTTCGGTGGAGTTGTGCTCATGGCACACAATGAGGGCCATCAACGCCCACGCCGTCTGGGATGGAGTGCTTGGGCCCTGTCCCCGAAGCTCCGGCTTTGAATAGGATTCGCACGTTTCGCCCCAGCCACCGTCTTCGTTCTGCTGGTCCTTTATCCATTGAACCGCTGCGCGGATATGAGGATCCCTCGGATCTTCTCCGATGGAAATCAGCCCGCGCAGTGCGGACCAAGTTCCATAAATGTAATTGACCCCCCACCGTCCCCACCATGATCCATCTTCCTCTTGCAGACTCCTGAGGAATTTAATGCCTCTTTCCGCCCGAGGGTGCGAACGATCGAAACCGAAGAGGCCCATCGCTTCCAGCATGCGGCCGGTCACGTCGGCCGTGGCATAGTCGACCATCGCCTCCTGATCTGCAAACGGTATCCTATTGAGGATAATCAGGTCGTTATCTTTGTCGAATGCAGCCCAGCCTCCCGAGGAACACTGCATGCTCAGACACCAGGCCATCCCTCTTTGTTTGGTTGCTTCGACGCCGTTGCAGCTGCTCGGACACATGCGGTGGAGAGTCTGGAGAACGACAGCAGAATCATCCACATCGGGATAGAAATTGTTAGTGAACTCAAACGCCCAGCCACCCGGAGGCGAAGGATTTTTGATCTGCCAGTCACCTCCCGTGGAAACCTGATTCTTGACGAGCCAATCCGTAGCGCTTTTCAGTTGAGGATGGTCAGGAGAAATGCCGGCCTCCAGAAGTGCCAGAGCCGTCAGTGCCGTATCCCAAACGGGAGAAAGGCACGACTGCATTCTGAAGCCTTCTTCATCGACCATGCAGAAATCCTCGATGGCTTTCATGCCCCGCACCATGACCGGATGGTCCAGAGGATACCCCAGATAGTGCAAAGCCAGCACGGAATTGATCATGGCAGGCTGAATCCCACCCCAGTCGCCTGTCTCCTCCTGATGTTCGAGAATCCATCTTTCTGCGGCATCGACCGCGCGGTTCCTCAAGGAAGCAATAGGATGCCTTTCGAAGAACTTTGCGATGCGGTCGAAGTAGTAAAAGAGCTGATGTGTGGGAGAAGCAAAGCGCTTCTTGGCCCCGCTGGAATTCCTCGTCGGATGCAACTCGGCAATGGCGTGTTCTGGGGGTAGGGTGTAGCGGGGCCGAATCGCCAGCACGACCGAAAGCGGAACGGCGGTCCCTCTGGCCCACATAGAGAATTCATAGATGTTGAAATAAAAACTCGGGGGAAGAAGCACAAGCTCTACCGGCATGGAGGGCACCTGGTCCCAATCATACTGCGAGAAAAGAGCCAGCCATATCTTGGTGAACACCCTCGATGCTTCAACGCCGCCATGTCTCAAGATGAAATGCCGCGCCCGAATCATGGGCTCCGATTCAGGATCCTCTCCGGCAAGCTTCAGGGCAAAGTAAGCCTCCACCGTCGTGCTGAGGTCTCCGCCGTCCTCGTAATAGAGCTCCCAGGAACCGTTGGGCCTTTGGCGATTCAAGAGGTATGCAGCGATCTTTTTGTCTTTTCCGGAATCATTCAAACCAAGAAGGTATCGGAACATTACGTATTCACTGGTGATGGTGACATTGGACTCCAGTTCCGACCACCAGTAGCCTTCAGGATGCTGAGTCTGAAGGTAATAATGACAACAGTTCCTAACCGCCTTCTCGATCTGTCGATTCCAGGAGCTCTGCACACTGCCGTGCTGAACCGGTTCCAAAGGTTGTGTCGACCGCCTGACTGTGTCTCTCTGCTCTTTGACAATAGTCAGTTTCTTTAACTTCAGCGGGCTTTCGGAATCGGTGCGGAACAGCCTGGAATCTTCCAAATCGAATGCAACATCAAGAGAACCAACCACACTTCCGCCTTTGTCGATCATCGCCCTCATCGCTCTAGCCGAATTTGATTCGGCATATCTTAAGGTTATGATTGTCAGCCCCTGCTTGTCACTTACAGTCAACTCTCGAAGTCGCCGTAACGCATCATATAGCTGCAACGAAACGCCCACGCAACTCCACATTTGCAATATTATCGATCAACTCTGGAAATTCATGAAGCTATTTATATCAGTTTTCTGCTTTTCTCAAGTGCGGTACTGGAAATCAACCAGCCATCATGATCGTCGTTCCGTTGAAAATCGATCCTTAATTGTGTTCTCTGCTCTTTTCTGCTGGGAAATCCTTATGATTTTGCTCTTGATGTTGTGACGCAGAATCTCCGAGAAGATCATCATGGCGGGTTTGTCATCAGCTGGCGGCATTTCTATTGGCTTCCTTGTTTCTCCAATGCGCTACAGTCACGTACGTGCTATATGACTATATGGAGCAATGATCCTATAAGCGAGGAAAAGGGATCTCAGATTGGAACACTTCTGATCACAGGACTCCCGGCCTCCTTGGGACTGTTACGGGGGTGTCCTCAAGGGATACTGGGACAGTTCGCTGGAGGACAATAAATTCCAGACAGAGCTTCTGATGATGGCCCTCGAGGCCGAGGAGCAGGAAGCCCGTATCAATTCGCTGCAGTTCATGATTGAAACAAATCTCATCGCCAACCCTAAAATATGCAGAGGATTGGAGGAGTATCCAAAGGAAAAGCCAGGGGTCGTTCCACAATCCAAGCCCGCTCCTGTGGCTTCCCTGCCTGGAATTTTTGTTTCAAGCACTCAGGAAACAGCCCGTTTTACCGACCATGATGTCTTTGTGTGCGATGCACTGCAGGGAAGTCAAGATGCGCAGTCCATTCCCAGGGCAGTGATCGATATACTCAGGAAAAGCGGTCGTGTCGGCCAAATCAGATTGAGGATATGGGTCTCGTATGAGGAGGTTTCCCTGCAGAAGCTTTAGAATAAGCTTATATTAATCGTGGATGGAGACCATGGAGAAACGGCGGAGTTGCCGGAGATGAAAAGGCAATTGAGAGCCGCAGGGGGGCCGCCTGAGCTTCAGGTATCGGACAATCCCGGCAAGACTGCTCCGTGGCT
>JAAYUJ010000496.1 GCA_012517775.1 Deltaproteobacteria bacterium | reverse complement strand
TTTCAGCACTACTGGAAAACCCATGCTCAAGGCGGCCTCCACTGCACCTTCCGGGCTCTCCGCCCTCTCCCATTTCACCATGGGGATTCCGTAGCATGCCAGGATCGCCGCAAGACGCTCAGGATCAATTGGGCCATCTTCCAAGGCTTGGACCAATGATCGACCCAGAGCAGCGTCAATCTGATCGGGGCGTTGCGTGGAAAATGGAAAAAGCCTCCGCGCGGATTGATCACGATTTCGTGCAAGAGCCTTCACGGCCTCACGGGGATCGGAAAAAACGGGAAATGTCAGTCTTCTGAGGTTCCCGCTCAATTCCTGACGGGTTGTGAACACACAAACTGCCATCGGCTTTTTGTATTTTCGTATCAGATCCCCGAAGCTCTCCACAAGCTGCCTCGACTCTTCCGCATCGAAAACCCCCTGATAATTGTGGATGAAGACAAGACCGTCGATGTCATCCCGTGCGAGGGTCTTTTCCGCAAGGGTTCGATACAATGGCAGGTCGAAAAGGTCCCCCAGGTCCATGGGGTTCTGGAATTGTATGACTCCCGCCCTGGAGTGTTCGCGCACCAGTTGCAGAATTTCCGGAGGGAAAGGAGGAAGCACGAATCCGTACTCCTCCGCGGCGTCTGCCGCCATGACCGCATGCCCACCCGAGCGGGATATGATTGCCAGACGATTCCCTCTTGTGGGCGGCAGGGAAAAAGACTTGATATATCCGATGGCTTCACGCTGCTCCCGTGTCCGAATCACGCCGCATTGCCGAAAGGCTGCACCCACCACCTGGTCGTCGGCCGACAGTGAAGCGGAGTGGGATCGCGCGATCGCTGCGCCCGTTCTCCCACTGTTGGACTTGTGGACAATGATCGGCTTCCTCGATTGCAGGGCAAGCTCCATCAAGGAACGGCCCCTCGCAATTCCTTCCAGATAACAGAAAATGATTTCGGTCTCCCCGTCTTCCACGAAATATTGCAGGAGCTCTGTCTCGTCCACATCCAGCCGGTTGCCGATGCTTGCAAACTTGCTGAGTCCCAGATTCTCGGAAGCCAGCGTATTCAGCATCATCGCCCCGACGCCCCCGCTCTGGGAAATGATCGATATCTTTCCCCGCGATGTTTCCGCCTTGATGGGCATGAAAGGGAGGGCCAATCCATTGTAACGATTGATGATCCCGAGACAGTTCGGACCGATCATCCGCATGCCGTATTCATCGAGGACCCTTCTGACTTCATTCTCCAAAGCAATGCGGTCCTCTCCCAGCTCCCTGAAACCCGCCGATTCAACGATGACCCTGTGAATCCCCTTTTCTCCACACTGTCTAAGAACATCGGGAACGGCAGGGGCGGGTACCAGAAGCACGGCCAGGTCGACAGGCTCCGGAATATCCGTCACGGACGGGTAGATTCTGTGTCCCAGAAAGGCCCCACCGCGTGGTCCAACGAGGTAGAAGCATCCATCATACTCAAATTCAGTGAGATTGAAGGCTATGGCACGCCCAAGATTCAGTGGCGAGCTGGAGACACCCACGACCGCAACGCTTCTTGCCAGAAAAAACTCTTTCATGGTTCTCGATCCTCAGTATGCAAAGTATGACAGCCGATTGTCCCACAGAATTGCAGGGCACCCGGAAGAGTCGATCCTTATGTTGACAAGTGTCTTGCCCCGGCATACAAAGAGCCGGCAGAATCGAGGAAAAAACACTCTTCCATGATGGATTGTCCATGCGTCACGTTTTTCCTGTCAGGCTGATGATCAGCACAGAGGATGGTGCTTTACCCCTGACCGACCAACGCGCGGAAATCCCCCTTCCACGCGGTCCACTTCCGTCCACGCCCGTCCTGCACTATGGCCCCTATCTCTCTTCTCTGGCCCGCTTCTTTGCCGAGGGGGACTACGCGCTCTTGCGGGGCTCCCTTTCCACGCTCCTCCAGAAACCGGTCTTCATGGAGGACATCACTTCCATGGAGATCATCAGTGAAAAACACGGCGCATATTACCATGTCGCTCGTATTCGGGTGACTCTTTTGGAAACGGTCTGTTTTCTGGGAGTCAATGTTGCCGTGACATCCCCGCAGCATGTTGCCATGGAAAGAGAATTCCAGGTTTTGACAGAGCTCCGGGACCGCTTCCAGCTCCCTTATCTGCCACGACCCTTTCTCACAGGAGAAGCACCCTATTCGGATCCTTTTCAGGGCAACAGCAAATCCAACCTGCTAAAGCTCCTGGTCGTCGAATGGTTTGAAGGCTACCACGAGTTTCACCTCTCAATAAACAACCGAAGCACGACTCCAGAAGTGAAGGTTTGGGAAATCCACGAGAAGGGAGAATTCCTGGATGCCGAAGAAACCCGGTCCCTGTACCATCAATCGGCATATATCCTCACCTCATACCTGGATGACACCTCTTTTCGGCACATCTACCCATGGCATCACGGGTCCGGTGATTTCGTCGTTCTCAGAACGGCCGATGGACCGCGCGTCAGACTGATCACTGCACGAGACTATCGCCCGGTTGCCGCGTGGAGCTCCGAAAGTAAAGACCCATGGGTTGCAGCTCTGCATTTCTTTTTCACCCTCACCGTACGTATGAGGCTGGATCGGCTTGACGGCACAGGTCCTCTCACATGGGCCCCTGCGGAATCTCTCACCGGGGTCCTCACCGGTTTCTTCGCCGCCTGGAGCAAAAAAGCCGAAAGTAACAGGACTCTTCCCCCCCATGATGCTCTGCTGAACCTCTTCTGCCACATGAGTCCCAGTGAATGGCTTTCCTTCGGAGAAGTCATCCTGGAAGACTGTGCGGTGGAAGAGGAAGAGCTTCCCTTTCTCGGGGCACGCATGGAAGAACACGCCGCAGCTCTCGTCAAGACCCTGAAGGACAATTTCCGCCGAGATCCTGCCTAACGCGGCTCTATCCCCTCCCAAAACCCGCTCAGAGGCATGCTTTCTCAATGAGCAGGAATTCCTATCCCAACAGCCATTGCGCCACGGTGTCGGGTATGTAAAGCCGACCAACGGAGCATTCGTCACCTGCACATCATGAGAAGTCACCGACCATTGCCTGAACTTATTGACAAGTTACCGCAAAGGCAAGTCATCATCTCAAGATTTCATAAGAATGTGACGATAGGACTGTTGCGCACACTCTTAATCAATGTTTCCTCTGAACAATCGATGGATGACGCCTTATTCAGTTTGGGGAGTCGCTGCAATGGAAGAATGCCGAAAATCGACACACCCATTGAGGGATGCAACAGGAACATGTGTTGATGATCAGACCATAGCCAGGCTCGCCGTGGCGCACCGGATCCTGACCCGGGAAAAGCTTCAGGAGGCCCTTGACCTGCAGAAATCCGAGAAGGGGCGCGGACGACCCCTGACCCTGGGTGAGGTGTTGTTGTCCAGGGGGATGCTGTCCGAAAATCATCTCTCCTCTCTCCAACTGATCGCCGAGTTCCAGATAATGCGCGAACCCGACCGGCTTTTCTCCAAAATCGCCATAAAAAACCGTCTGGCAACCCGTGAACAGGTGGAAAACGCTTCCCGCATTCAGGCAAAGCATTTTAAGGAGAAGAGATCATTTCGCGGCATGGGTGAAATCCTTCTCGACCTGAAAATCATGACCAGGAAACAGTGTGAGATGGTCCAGAGGGCCGTTGACGTCATTAGAAGCAAGAAAAACCAGAAGTGCGAGTGTGAGGGGAAAAGTGAGCCGGATGCTCAGCCGGAACCCATTTCCACACCGATATCTCACCCGGAGGAGGCTTCCACCCCGGATGATATTTGCGAGGATTTTCAAGTCCTCTCCGAAGGGGAACAATTTGACCTTTTGGTAAGCCACGACGGACTCCGTGCATATCTGAGGATCAAGGAAGAATCCGTAAAGGGGAGTTCCCCCGATGAGATCAGGCAACTCATCACAAAGTTCGGCATCATCCAGGGGATTGCAGACGATGCCGTCATCAGCAGTTATTTGCAGCAGACCGGACTAAAGAACAGAATGCAGATCATTGCCGCAGGCATCCCACCCAAACCCGGTGATCCGGGGAGAATTCGATTCTCCTTTGAAGAGGGAATGCGGCAATGCGATGATGAGAATGACAAGTGCACGGTCGACCTGAAGAACAGGGGACGAATCCCTCAGGTAAAGTGCGGAGATCTCATTGCGGAAATCGTCCTTTCTTCCGAAGGGGTTAATGGAATGGATGTGTATGGGAGAATCGTCCCTCCCCCAAAGTGCTCCGAACAGAAAGTGATCTGCGGCAAAGGGGTCGAGAAGTCGCCTGACGGTCTCCATTTCTATGCGCAGATGGACGGGCGGCCTCAGCTCTCAGTATATGGAACCCTTTCAGTTCTTCCCGAACTGGTTATCGAAGAAGACGTGAGCTTTGAAACGGGAAACATCATGTTCGACGGAAGGGTTGAGGTTCGGGGTATTGTCCAGGACGGTTTCAGGGTCGAATGCGATGAACTCGCTGCCAGGGAGATCTCCAAGGCTCATATCGAGGTAAACGGTAATGTGACGGTGCTGGGAGGTATTCTGGGAGCCAGAATCAAGAGCCAGGGAAGTGTGAGCGCCGCTCATATCCATGCATCGCGCATTGAAGCCCTTGGGGATGTGATCGTCGAAAAAGGGATTGTGGAATCCACGGTGATCACGGCCGGCAAGTGCCTCAGTCCCAGAGGGAAGGTGGTCTACTCCAAAATCATGGCCGGGGGAGGCATCGAAGTGGGTCGTGTAGGATCGGAGCGGTCAGAACCATGCAGCCTTGCTTTCGGCTTTGATCCTGTTAGCGAAAGGGAAATCGAGTCACTGAAAGAGTCTGTTTCTTTCAAGGAGAGGGAACTGGAGGCGGCAAAGGAAGCTATCGGAAAGCTGAACGATAGCATCCTCAGGACAGAAGCCAAAATCGGGACACTGGCGCAGGTGCAGGACCGTTCGACACTTCAGCTCTCAAACCTGGCCAGAGAGGCACGGAAGCTCAAGGAGTCGGGAGACCCTGACGGAGCCGCAGAAAAGGAACGCCTTCTGGTGGAGCTGGAAGGAAAGATCAAGAACGCCGAAGCGGAACTCGACAAACTGCTCCGTGAACACGAGGAAGCCAAGGACAGGGTGGCGGGGCAGCAGCGCGAGATGCGGGAAATCCATGGAGACATACAGAACCTCAAAGAGAAGCTGAGTGCACTTGCCCAATGGGCAAAAGCCAACGGCGACAAGCCCGGCGCCATCAAGGTGCACCATTCCATCGGTTCCGGAACGACCATCAAAGGTCCGCTTTCTTCACTCATCCTCAAGTCAGACCTCGGGCGTGTCTTGATCAAAGAGCAGTTGCCCTGTGATTCTCGGGGTGAAAACGGTTCCATTTCCAAGGGAGTGATGAAAGTTTATAATTTTTTTTGATGTTCGGAGAAACGATCAAAATTACAAATCGCCTCACCATACCCGAGGCTGAGCTTAGATTCACAGCATCCCGCAGCAGTGGGCCCGGAGGGCAGAACGTCAATAAGGTGAGCAGCCGCGTCACTTTATGGTTCGACGTTCTCCATTCCCCGAGCCTTTCCGCCGAGGAGCGGGATCTTGTTCTCACCCGCCTTCACAGCCGAATCAACAAGGACGGGCTGCTTCGGGTGACCTCGCAGGAGAGCCGAAGTCAGGCAGCTAATCGAGAGGCTGCAATCATGCGTTTTGCTGATATCCTCCGAAGCGCACTGCAAACAGCCCCCGTGCGCAGGACCTCTTCGATTTCCCAGTCGGCAAACCTTCGCCGCCTTTCGGAAAAACGGCAAAGAAGTCTGCTCAAGAAGGAAAGATCCCATAAGCCTTCCCTCGACACTTGACCCCGGACTCATTTTCGTCATATGGATCTTCACGGCGTTTCCTGCGTACCGGTTTTCTTTTTGTGGAAGATTCGGCAGCCATACACCCTGCTTGGATGGAGGAAGCTCTATGAGTCAGAGCAATCAGACCGGCTCACCTCGGAAGAGGGGCAGATGGCGGCGCCCCGATGTCTACCTCTGTTCTATCTGTGGGCGGGAGCAACCCTTTTGCTGGACTTGTCTCTGCGGATTCATGATCTGTTCCGATTGCATGGAGGAGAATTTCTGGGGAATGACCTGCAACGGCATCACGTGGACCTGCCCGGACTGCGGTGCCATACGCGGGTTCGGCAATGATTGAATGAAGAGAAGGTCGCTTTTGCGAAGAGTCGCAGCCCCAGGAAAGAGGGGATGCTGAATTTAGATGATGAACAGCGGGACAAATCCAAATGAAAGGAACCCCTCAGATTGCCCGGAATGGCAGGGACCTCCTGTTGCCGTTTTCTGGGATCAGTCCCTTGTTTGGGGGTTGATTTGTCTGGCAGCTCTCGAGAGTATCGATGTTCCCTACCAGTTGCTCAACGGTAGCGACATCGCGAGTGGGGCACTGGAAACCTGTCGCGTTCTTGTTGTCCCTGGAGGATGGGCATCCCACAAAATCCGCGCCCTCGGCGACGAGGGAAGCAGGCAGATCAGGCATTTTGTTGAGACCGGCGGAGGTTATCTGGGATTCTGCGGTGGTGCAGGCCTCGCCCTTTCGAGCCCTCCGTCCCTGAACCTCGTTCCGCTCGGGCGCATACCCCTCTCCAGGCGACTTCCCAACGCGAGCGGCGAAGTGTGGATCGCGGGAACACCCCATCATCCGGCCTGGAGCAATCTTCCCCTCCAAATCCCCGTTTCGGTGTGGTGGCCGTCCCAGTTTGACTACACACCCTCTGAGGGAATCAGCTGTATCGCATCATACGCAGACACAGGAAAAGACTTCTATGTTGCGGATCTCGCCGTAGCCGACCTTGAGCGGGAGTTCGAGAACTTTGAGGAATGGGAGCGCACTTATGGGATCAACCTCAATCCCGCCCGCCTCATGGGGCACCCGGCCATCCTGGAAGCCGAGCTGGGAAGAGGCGTCGTGGTTCTTTCCTATCCTCACCTGGAAACACCCGGAGACCGATGGGGAAACATCCTGTTCCGAAATCTTCTCGATCACCTCGATAATCGTTGCAGCGGAAAGCCCCGCAATCAGACACAAACGCAGGGTCGCTTGTCAAAGGCCGACTCGCCCCCAACGCACAAAAGCCTGAAGCATCTGGCCGTCGCGTTGGACAGTACTGAAAGTCTTATCCGTTTTGGAGAACGTCACCTGCTCTGGAACTGGCGAAACCCCTGGCTGCTCCGCTGGCGGCGGGGAATCCGCGGTCTCGAATATGGAACTCTCGCCGTGACTCTGGCGTTTCTGCTCCGACAGTTGCAGGGGATGGTCGTCCCGGGGACCGACGGCGATCCCTGGTATGACAGCTCCGTCGCACTTGAAAGCTGTGTTGTGGAATTCTGTGATAAGGCCAGAACACTTCTGTTGGAGGAAAAACTGTCGGCACAATCCGGCAAGTTGACCAAACTGGGAACAGTCAACGAGAAGGTTGACGGGCTTCGAGCCTTCCTCTTTGGAGACAGGATGAACCACGGGGGGGTGTCCAGGAAGCTGTTCGACCTGCTGGACACCATGCTTTTCCACACCCTCCTGCTTCAGAAAAGCCCCTTATGCCTCTTCATGGCTCCGCAAACCATGAAAAGGCCTCGGTGATGCACGTAGGGTTTCTTACCAGACATCTCTGTGTCGGAAATGAAATCCCAACCTACCCGGAATGAGACAGCGTTGCTTTTCGTTGCAGCCCCTCATGCCCCTTTGGAGCACCGACTCATGGGGCCACCACTTTGAGGATCGTATCGGCTATTCCGTAGTTGCCCCCCTTATCTTTGGCAACAATCCGAATGCCGATATTTCGGGGAAGCGTGAACTTTGTATAGAAAGAGCTGTCCAGGTAGCTCCTCAAGGTGTTGTTGGTGAAAACCCCGTCACGTGCGACGGCGTCACCATGGGTGCCGTCGTCATAGAGGCCGAAGTCGTCCCACCTGACAGGTTCGCCCCACTGCATCCAATTGGGATATTCCAACCCGTCCACGAGGGAATGGAGCAACACCTTTTCAATGGTTTTCAACCCCTGTGCGTCCTGCACTTTGGCCATTATGGTCAGGCGGGTGGTGCCATCGGCAATCAAAGTATTGGAGCTGAAGCGGATCCAGGCGATTTTGGGAGCTCTTGGGAAAGCGATGGGAGACCTGTCGACCCGGTACACCTTGGCCTCGGCGCCATCACAGTTACCCGCCATGTAATAATAACGATCGTTCCCCGTGAAGTCGCTCAATCCATAGCCTGGATACTGGCAGAGGAACTCCCAAATACAGTGTGATCCGGAATCGCGTTGTCGATACGTTGCCAGATCCACTGCTGTTGCAAGGTAGCCGTCGCCGGAGAATCGGGCGAATGTGCCCTTGGGAGACAGGGTTGCATATCTGAACTTGTTCAAATCTCCGGTCTTCCCCAGAAGCTTTTTCGACTTCGCCGCAGTGTTTACCACATAAATCCTGGAGAGGAGATCCTTGTTACTGTATGTGCTGTAGAGGACCGCCCCTCCATCGGCGCTGACAATCTGGTTGTAGAGGGTGCTTTCCGGCCAGACCCAGTCCTGGTCCTCCTTGAGCACCCTGCTCGGAGTGGTTCCCACGACTTGCCAGAGCCCCTGGGACTTGGGGTGTGTCGTATGCCAGGGGTCATGATCGTAAGTGAAGAAATGCTTCAGACCATCCTTCGACGACCCCAGGAACTTGACATAACCCAGGTTCCCGCACTCCGACTGACACGGCAATTTGTCTATATCCAGGATCTGAGAGGGTTTTCCCATTAGGGGAGCCGTAAAGAGACCCTTGTAACATTTGGTCAAATGAGGATTACAACCGGCGTTATGCCGGAAGAACAATTGACTGCCAAAAGCATCGATACTGAACGGTTTCCGAAAGTCATGGTCCAATATGGCCATGTCACCGCTCACCTTGGGTAGGACGGCTTTCGCGCAGGAGAGTGTATCGGTGTTGCAGTAGTAAATGTCCGTGACGACGCCGATGGTGGGGTCGCGGAAGAAGAGCCGTCTGCCGTTATTGCTTAAAGCCAGGGAACTGAGTGTATTCGGATTCACGCCACTCGGCAGACTGTTGGTCAGGTCTGCAAGCTCCGATCCGTTTCCTTTAGCAACATAGAGATGCTGATAGCGGTCGTTGCCGACCTGGCACTGTACAAGAAAGGCAATTTTTGACCCGTCCGTGCTGTTTGTAATGGCGACAAATGCCCTGTCACGATCTTCCTCACCCGGAGGCCATCCGGTAACCTTCGATTCACGAAGAATCACTTCCACACTCTGTCTGTACACGATGGGTGCCGAACATGCAGGAGGAAGGTCCAAGCAGAGCCCGGGAAGCAGGACAAAAAGGAACGCCAGGAATTTGCGGCTTTTCTTCATTGGATTGCTCCTTTCTTCGGAAGGTGTCAAAAAGGTCACTTTCCCGTGAAAAGACTCGGCA
>JAAYUJ010000495.1 GCA_012517775.1 Deltaproteobacteria bacterium | reverse complement strand
TCCGCCTCAATACACCAGAAGCACCCCCCCGCAAACGTAGCCTGGCGCAAGGCACTCTCTTTTCCTTCCATGGTTTCGCTCCTTTCACTTCCTGGACTGCCGGCGTAATGCAAATCAGGCAGCCCGATCACAATCGAAATCGCTACGACGAAAGCTGTAATGGTCTTCATGACGACTCCTCCTTTACTGCTCCGGGATGATCTCAATGTTGCCGGCACCGTTCTTGCCCAGTGGTCCGGCATTGCTGGCAGTTCCCGGACAGACCGACCCTTTCAGGGAATTGCATGACTCGGTTCAGGGAGAAATATAATCAGTTACGGTTGGATTTGCGAAACCTGGAGGCTGGAGCCCGGCGGACTGGTGTGTGGCGCCTGCGCCGGCTGCGAAATCTCAGAAGGGTGTTGCTCTGTGATGTATGAGGAATGATGGAATTGACAATGAGCCCCCGCAGGAGGAGCGAGATACAGCGATGTCGGGATACCCCGACTCACAAGGCCTTTCTGTTCTCCCCAGAGGTCGCGTGGCTCGTGATGATTGCCGCAGTGCTGATTCATGCCAGTCTCACCCCCAAGGCAGCCGGTTGAAGCATCACTCCTTGAGGGGATCTTCCCACAGGCGGAGGTAAACCCGGTTGCCCCGCTTTTCGCCCCTCGCCTTCTCCATGTGTCTGAGGGAGGCAAACTCCCTTTCCAATTCCTTCACGGTGAGCCTTCCAGCGAGTCGCTCAACCAGATCGACCGGTTCCACACCGCCGGTCTCCCTCATGATGTCTAGGATTTCACGCTGGATGGGCGTAAGAGCAGCGCTCACGCCGGAATGCATCTCAAGGTGCTTTGCGCTGTGCACTGCCCAGGGATCACACGTTCTCACCGGCGAAAGGGCGTCCATGTAACAGTCCTCACACAGAACCTGCCCCCGGTACTCCCGTTCCTCTCCCTGTTCGATCCCAATGCCGCATTGGTCACAATTCATCATGATCTCCCAAGCTGCAAATATGTTTACCCTGAAAATGCGCGGGTGGGCAAGTCTGGCTTCAATTCCCGAAAAAATGCGTCGAGGATGAACCAGCAGTGATCTATGCAAGCTCGATCACTCCCCTGCTCCTGCCCATTGCCCTCCCAACCACTGCAGCGCCCGTAACCCCTCTGGATTTCAGTTCGGCTGCCAAGTCAACGGCACAATCCTCCGGTAGGGAAATGAGGAGTCCACCGGAAGTCTGCGCATCGGCCAGGATGTCCATCAACATGGGATCAACCGGGGTAACCTGAAGGATCTGATGGGCACAGTAATTCCGGTTGGAAAAGCTGCCTCCTGGAAGCAGACCCATCTGGACGGAATCCAGAACCTCTGGAAGCAGTGGCACTTCTTCCACAAACAGGCGAATAGTATAACCGCTTGCCACCGCCATTTCCAGTGTGTGACCCAGAAGCCCGAAACCGGTGATGTCCGTACAGGCGTGCACGGGGTATTTCAGCATGATTTCAGCGGCATATCGGTTGAGAGTTGCCATGGTTTCCGTCGCTTGCCTTTCAGCCGCCTCGGAAACCAGACCCGCCTTGATGGCTGTCGCCAGAACTCCGGTGCCGATGGGTTTGGTGAGGACCAGGGAGTCACCATCTTCTACTCTGTTATTGGGCAGAACCCTATCCGGATGAACAACCCCAGTAACCGAGAGACCATATTTGATCTCCGGATCTTCGACACTGTGCCCTCCCAGAAGCACCGCACCCGCTTCGTGAATTTTTTCCAGCCCACCCCGCAGGATCTCTCTCAAGATATCTTTGTCCATCTTTCGAATGGGAAAACAGACCACGTTCATGGCAGTCAGAGGTCTCCCACCCATTGCGTAAACGTCGCTCAGGGCATTGGCCGCGGCAATCCTGCCAAAATCATACGGGTCATTCACCACGGGTGTGATGAAATCGATGGTCTGAACGAGGGCCAGTTCATCCGATAGACGGTAGACTCCCGCATCGTCCGATGTTTCCCTTCCAACCAGGAGGTTGGGGTCTTCTTCCATAGGCAATGTGGACAGAATGTCGGCAAGGTCCCCTGGACCGATCTTGGCCGCTCATCCCGCTGCTTGAACCGTTTTTGCCAGCTCAACCTTGGTGTGATTCATGGAGATTCCTCGTGCCCCTTCGGGATGACGAAAAGAGCAGGCAGGGGCGGCAAGATCATGATTCCTCGCACTTGGACAACATCACCGGTGGCTCAGTTCTCAGGACAGACTGATCACTTTGTCGGCCAGCTGCAGTGCGGTGACAATATCCAGCATGTTGGTTGTTTCACCAATCTTCTTTCTCTCGAGGAGATTGAAGTGATTGAGACATGTGCCACAGACGAGGATGGTGACACCTTCCCGTTCCAGTCCGATCAGCGCGGGGAGGCTCTCGGAACCCTCCACCGCGAGTTTTACTCCTGCGTTTACCAGGACAAGACGCCAGAGCTCCTGCCCCATTTCCTTGAGCGTTTCGATGAAGTTGAACATGAGCTTGCTTCCGAGTACGTCGTCTCCTCTTCCCATCCGGTCTGTGGCCACCATGACTGCGATTTTATTTTCCACTGATATCTTAGTATCTTGTGATGGAATATGCACAGTCTCCGTGGATTCTTTTCTCAACCCCACCACATGAAAAACACCATCCATGTCTAAGATCTCCACACTGTAACCTGTGCGTCCAAGAAAGCGGCTGACATTTTCCCCGGCTGCGGCATTGTCCACAAGGACAGTCACTCGATCAGTGTCTCCCTTCTCAATCAGAGCCTTTGTCCGCAAAACAGGATTCGGACACGCGAGTCCTCTGCAATCCAGTGTCTCTTGTCCCATCGAGCTCTCCTTCATGTTCACCATATGAAAACCAGAGTCAACATCCGCCGATCTGGAACTGCCCAATCCCAATAAGTGGATCGGGATTCCGATCCCGACAGCCATTGCGCCAGGGTGCCTGGTATGAAACCCCGACCTTCGGCGCGGTCGTTACCTGAACACATTGACAAGATACGCCGATCTCTTATAGACACCTTTCAGATAGAGATAGAAGCCCTGTTTATGAAATAGTAAGTCTATCCGCTGTGGAAATATAAATTGGTATTTTCAATCTGTTAGAGAAGAGACCTGCAATTTTTTCGATACAAATTGTGGATCGGCGCCTCTGGCTATTCCCACATGTGTTGCGGACAACTTACTCCTTGATTTGACGTGACTTGTTCTTTAATCTGGATGACAAAACGGTTTCTTGTCAGATTTTGTGCTGAGAAGGGTTTTGGCCATTTCAGGGAATAGCCGTAATATGAATTTCTTTAGCATCAACCTGGCCCCGTTATGAAACCGGTCAAGAAAAACAAGCGTTCTCTCCAGGCTGAATTGGACGCTTTGCGCTTGAAGCTCGCCCAAGCAGAGGCTTCAATGGAAAATCGGTCGGGAGAGACACGAGAAGCAAGAGCCCCATGTTCAGGCACCGATCCGAGGGAACAGCCAGCCGGGGCAGTCATCGACCCATGCCTTCTCCCTGCAGACGCCATGGGGCTCGGGATTGTAGGCCTCACAGTCGAGGGCACTATCACAGTTGTCAATTCCTTCCTGGCTCTCTTCCTCGGCATTCAACCGGATCAACTCCCGGGCACCGTCTTCCTCGATCACTTGTCTCCTCAACAACACGCTCGCTTCAAGGAATTCCTGCAAAAGCAGCAGGATGACGTGCGCAAGGGGAAATTCATCCTGCTGGATCGAGAGGGTAATCCCCGACCAGCCATTTTCTCTCCTTTCCCCAAAAGCCATGAGACTCCTCTTGCATGGCTTTTTCTCGTGGTGGAAGACCCGAATGGAACGATCGCCGACCGGGAATCGCATCCACTTCCTCCTTCCTCCCCTCATGGCGATCTTGTCAAACGTCATGTGGTCATCTGTGACAAGAAAGGATGCATCATCAGGACGAGCGGTTCCTTGAAGGAAATGTGCGGGCAGGATCCTCTGAATCGGCCTTTCGACGATATGCTGAGCCTTCATTATGTGGAAGGGCAAGGTGAGGGAGAGATTATGGAAAGACAGTTCAGCATCTCCCGTGTCCTGGAAGGAGAGAGCTTCCAGGAGATGGCCGCCGACCTCAGGAGAGGTGATGGCGTTCAGATCTCACTGATTCTGGAAGCCAGCCCTCTGCGCAATCCTGAGGGAGCAATCTCCGGCGGTGCCGTGACCCTCTCAGAAAGGATAGAGAAAGAAGAGCCCGCCGGCCGGTTCTTGGCAACTTGGGAATATCCTCAAGTTTCGGATTCAGAGGGCTCCACGGATCTTTTCGAGGCCAATATCGCCTTGCAGAGAGAAATTCTGCATCGCAAACAGATCGAAGAAGCTCTCATCGAGAGCGAAACCCGATTTCGCGCTATATTCGAGAAAGCGGCCATCGGGATGGCCCTTGTAGACCTGCAAGGAACTCCCATTACGGCAAACCCTGCTCTGATCGAGCTTTTCGGCGGCTGCAGAGACGATCTTCCTGTCAGTCTTTGTAACCCATTGGCTCTGGAAGAAGAGGTATTCTCCAATTCCCTACAGGAGGACGCTGCCCTGCAGGGAAGCACCAGGCGAGACCATTACCAACTGGAGAAGCGATATATTCTCAAAGGAGGACGGTTAATGTGGTGCCAGATGACCGTCTCTCTCATACGCGATTCCAGGGGAAAACCCCATTCAGCGGTAGTCATGCTCGTGGATATTACGCAGCGTCGACGGGCTGAAAGAGCTTTGCGTCAGAGTGAGGCCCGATATCGTGCCATCGTTGAAGATCAGGTGGAGCTGGTTTCCCGCATTAAGGCGGATTACACGTATTCCTTCGTCAACGAAGCCTATTGCCGTCGATTCGGCAAGTCTTCCGAGCAGCTTCTTGGATCCAGCCTCTGGGATCATGTCCCCAAGAAGGGACGGCAGAGGTTGAAGAAGCACTATATTTCCCTGACACGGGAGAACCCCGTGGCTGTGATCCAGAACCGGGTGGTCATGCCCAACGGCGAAGTGCTGTGGCAGCAGTGGACCGATAGGGCGATTTTCGATGAAGCAGGCAGACTTAAGGAGATTCAGTCCGTCGGGAGAGACATCACCAAGGAGAAGCTCGCACAAAAAGCTCTTCAGGAATCGGAGAAACAACTGCGACACCTTTCCGCACAACTGCTCACGGTGCAGGAGAGAGAAAGCAAGCGCATTGCCCATGAACTTCACGACAGCGTCGGGCAATACCTGAGTGCCATCAAGTACGGCATGGAGAATCTTGTGCAGTTGGCTCACATGGGGGATACGGCCATGGTGGCCCGCTCCCTGGAAACCCTCCTCCCCCTTACCCGGAACACGATTGAGGAAGTGCGCAGGATTTACATGGACCTCCGCCCATCGCTACTGGACGATCTTGGGATTGTGCCGACGGTCTCCTGGTTCTGCCGGGAGTTCGAAGCGATTTACAGAGGCATCACCATCGAAAAATCCGTAGAGATTTCGGAAGAGGATGTGCCTGAGCCCCTGAAAATCATCCTGTTTCGGATACTGCAGGAAGCTCTCAACAATGTGGCCCGTCACAGTCAGGCAGACCGAACCAGCGTTTCTCTAAGGAAAGATCGAGAGGGATTGGAGTTTACGGTGAGGGATAACGGCACGGGATTCGATACATCCGAGGCCTGGGCGCGTCATGGGGGAAAAGGAGGGCTGGGGCTGGCGAGCATGAAGGAGCGTACGGAGCTTTTCGGTGGAGTCTTTTCCGTGGAATCCACTCTGGGCAGAGGGACAACAGTGCGGGCGGCGTGGCCGGATTTGAGCCATCTGTCCATGAGAGGAAATGATGTGACGAATCCTGGCATGGCCTTTGACTCCCCGTCCCACGATTAGTGCCTGCTTTCTCCCATGCGCATCAGTCCACCTTCCATGCCCCATTTTCGTTTACCATTGCCTGACTCCGTTTTTCCCGACCTTCCACAAGAATGATGCACGCAGTCTCTTCTCGCACATACACCCCCTGAATCTGTCTTCTACCATTCTCCGGTTTTGGAGTTCCTTCTCGCACCATTTCCAGAAAGGCCTGCTCTCCCACTGAATCTCGTAGTGCTTTAAGATTCTCGAAGCGTTCCTCTGAGGCATACCTTTGCGCCTCACCGAGGTTCCCTTCCAGAAGCGCATGCTCAAAAGCCAGCAGTGCAATGACCTGAGGGCTTCGGTATGATCGCCGGCCCCGGAAGCACTGCGTTACAACGTCATGAAAGAAAGGCGCACTGAATGCAGCATGGACCTCCATCGAGGAGAGTGACTCTTCTTTGAAAAACCATCGTATCTGACCCCAGCAGCGATTGTTGCCTGTTCCGAACCGCTCAAAACCACCTCCCCGGGCACAGATGGCAAAAGATAGGAGAGATGCCCCGGCATCCTCCGGTGGGAGGAGGATATTTCCGTGGACGACTGCTCTGGTCAGCTTTCGCGGCTCCAATCTGAACAGAATTCCCCGGAGCCCCCCTTTTCGCACCATTCTCTCCAGAGGCCGCAGGAAAGGTCCGGAGAGGAGAGATTCTGCAACCTCACGGTCGGAGAGGAGTATCCTCAGTTCCCCCTGTTCCAGAACACCCTCCTCGTTGCCATAAAGCATCACGGTGGAATGGGTGAGAGGGATGAACCTCTCTCCCATCGCCAGCAACCCTCTGGCATATCC
>JAAYUJ010000494.1 GCA_012517775.1 Deltaproteobacteria bacterium | reverse complement strand
TAGATATGGAGAGGAAGACTTAGAATGGCCAGAACAGCGATTGACATCCCATGCCGTATTGATCACCTGTCGATTCTCAGTGAGGATGGCGAAGTTGACCGTGATTTGGAGCCGGATCTCTCTAGAGATCTGCTGATGAGAATCCATAGGACGATGCTCCTGTGTCGAAGATTTGACGAACGCATGCTCATCCTGCAAAGGCAAGGCCGCATCGGAACATTTGCTCCTATCAAGGGTCAGGAAGCACAAATCGGGGCTGTAGTCCCTCTGGAATCTGAAGATTGGATTGCTCCATCGTTTCGGGAGATGCCTGCTGAAGTCTGGAGGGGCAAGAGTCTCGAGAGCGTCCTCCTGACTTACGCCGGCTACAACGAAGGGGGAAAAGCTCCCGATGGCATGAATAATCTTCCTGTCGCAATTCCGGTAGGAAGCCAGACCCTCCACGCAGCCGGTATTGCCTATGCCATGAAATATCGCAAAAAGTCGAGCGTCGCCATGACGTTTTTTGGAGACGGGGCCACATCGGAGGGTGATTTTCATGAAGCATTGAATTTCGCCGCGGTCTTTCAGGTTCCTGCGATTTTCGTTTGTCAGAACAACCAGTGGGCGATTTCTGTTCCGAGATCGAAGCAGACCCGTTCGAGGACTCTGGCCCAGAAAGCCGTGGCTTATGAAATCCCTGGAATCCAGGTGGACGGAAACGACGTTCTTGCGGTCTATGTGGCTGCCAGGGACGCAGTGGACCGAGCCCGCAGAGGGGAAGGCCCCACTTTGATCGAAAATGTGACCTACCGCATGTCGGTCCATACCACGGCGGACGATCCCACGAAGTATCGGAAAGATGAAGAAGTGGAACCTTGGATGCGACGTGATCCCATCATCCGCTTTCAGAAATACCTGATGCAAAAGGGGCTGTTGGTCGAGGAAGAAGTCCAATCAGTAGATGAACAAGTGACCAAGGAGGTAAGGGAAGCGGAAGAGCAATGGACCAGGACGGTGGAAAAAGGAATCGATCCACTTGATATGTTTGATCATGCCTATGGGGAACTGCCGCCATATGTTGTGCTGCAAAGGGATGAGCTGCGCCGCGAACTGGAAGAGAGAAAACGGGAAGGCAAGCAGGAGGAAATTTGAGATAGTGGAGAGATGAGACATGGGCAAGATGACGATGGTACAGGCTTTAAACATGGCTCTCGCACAGGAAATGGAAAAAGACGACCGGGTAATCGTGCTGGGAGAAGACGTTGGTGTAGACGGGGGAGTCTTTCGTGTCACCGATGGTCTATTGGAGCGGTTCGGTGTGGAAAGGGTAGTTGATACCCCTCTTGCTGAATCTGGAATCACGGGTTTCTCCATAGGAATGGCTGTTTACGGGCTGCGCCCTGTATGTGAGATGCAATTTTCCGGTTTCAGCTATTATGCCATGCATCAGATGGAGGCGCACGCAGCGCGCCTGCGATGGCGTTCTCAGGGACGTTTCGAAGTACCCATGGTCCTGAGGTGCCCTTATGGTGGCGGAGTCCGGGCGTTGGAACATCATTCGGAGAGCCGGGAAGCATATTGGGCCCATACACCCGGCCTCAAAATGGTGATTCCATCAGGCCCCCGCAATGCGAGGGCGCTTCTGGTAAGTGCGATAAGGGATCCTGATCCCGTAGTCTTCTATGAACCGAAGTCAGTTTATCGTGCGTTTCGAGAAGAAGTACCGGAGGAAGAGGAGACTCTCCCTATCGGTCGTTCTCAACTGGTGAGGGAAGGAAGAGACATAACCCTGATCTCTTATGGTGCATCAATGAGGGCGACAATGGAAGCTGCAGAGGTGCTCCGGGACAAAGACGGCATCGAAACTGAAATCATCGATTTACTCTCCATTTCACCTTTGGACGATGGACTCTTCAGTGCCTCTGTGCGAAAGACAGGGCGAGCCGTTGTGGTACACGAAGCTCCCCGCAGTTTTGGAACGGGTGCGGAAGTGGTTACACGACTGGTGGAAAATGCTTTTCTTTACCTGGAAGCCCCAGTTCGAAGGGTTGCAGGTTTTGACATTGTCATTCCCCTCTATCAACGAGAGCAGCAATACCTTCCGGATGTGTACCGTATCGTGAAGGCGGTGCGGGAGACCTTGAGCTTCTGAGATTTTCTCTGGTCTTTGTGCAACTTCTCAATAAGCCCACGCGGCGACAGCTCTGTAGGGCGCGTTTGCATACCCGACGCCTTGGCACAAGGGCTGTTGGGATTGGAGCCCTGACCTCCTCTATTGAGAAGGTGCATCTTTGTGTTGAACACTGCTTGAGAAGACGAGGAGTATTTATGCCTAATGAATTCAGGCTGCCGGATCTTGGTGAAGGAATTCATGAGGGTGAGATCGTGGAAATCCTGGTTTCCGTGGGTGATCGAGTCATCGATGGGCAGCCGGTGATGCTGGTCGAGACCGATAAGGCAACCACGGAAATTCCAGCACCTGTGAATGGGACTGTGCAGGAAATCAGGGTCAACCCGGGAGAGATGGTCAAGGTTGGAGACGTCCTCATGGTCTTTCTTGAGGAGGGAGAGAACCTGGAAGGTTCGAGGGTTACTCCGCCATTGAAGGAATTTGACAGTTCTATAAAATCCCGCGCCCGGGCTGAGTTATTGGAATCGCAGGGGTTCCGGGAGGCGGCGGTACTCGATGTGGGAGGGAAAGACCAGGGACCCTCTGCCGAAAGGGAAGGCCCTGTCGCAGCCGCACCTTCCACCCGTCGGTTGGCCCGTGAACTGGGAGTTGATCTCCGCATGGTCAAGGGTACCGGGCCTGGAGGACGGGTGACTTCGGAAGATGTCCTGGAATTCTCTGAGGAAAAGAAGAAGAAACTTGAAGCTGCGGAGATACCGCCTGTTGAGAAGGAAGAAGAGCCAAGGCCGCCTTTGCCCCGGGAAGCTGTGGCATTACCTGACTTAAATCGGTGGGGTGTGGTCGAGAGGATTCCTTTGCGGTCGGTGAGGCGTGCGACAGCAAGACACATGGCGACTGCCTGGTCTCAGGTTCCCCATGTGACCCATCAGGACGTGGCTGATATCACGGAACTGGAAGCATTTCGAGAAAGACACAGGGATCGGATTGCAAAGCGTGGTGGCAGCTTGAGTCTTACCATATTCACATTGAAGGCGCTTGTGGCTGCTCTCAAGGAGTATCCCCGGTTCAACGCCAGTCTGGATATCGAGGCAGAGGAGATCATACTTAAAAAATACTACCATATCGGCATTGCCGTGGACACGGATCGAGGACTCATTGTGCCTGTTATCCGCGATGTGGACAGGAAAAGCATGACGGATCTGGCAGTGGAGGTCAGGTCTCTGGCTCAGAGAACAAGGGAGGGAAAGGCAGAGCGGGAAGAGATGTTGGGAGGGACTATTACGATCACGAACATCGGTGTCCTCGGTGGAACGGGATTCACACCCATAGTAAATTTTCCGGAAGTTGCCATCGTAGGGCTGGGACAGGCCAAGTGGCAACCGGTGGTTAAGGGAGAAGGCGAAAACAAGGTGATTGCTTCGCGGCTGATGCTTCCCGTAATTCTCGGATTTGATCACCGGGTACTCGACGGAGCGGATGCGGCACGTTTTGTAAACAGAATTGTCGAGTTGCTGCAAAATCCGGAAGAACTGCTGCTTCAATAGGAGGGATTATTGTGGCTTGTGAAATGATAATGCCGGGTGACTTCTCAATAAGTCCGGTTACGACTGCTTCGTAAGTCGGGTTTCCGTATCCGGCACCCCAGCGCAAGAGCTGCCGAGATTGGAATCCCGAC
>JAAYUJ010000493.1 GCA_012517775.1 Deltaproteobacteria bacterium | reverse complement strand
GCTGTGACTCCCTGACGCAGCTTTTCCATTCGCTCCATGGTGCGTGCGAAGCGAATCCCCTCGGCAGCACTGATCCACTCCAACTGGAGCCTTTCCGAGCGGATACCCAGCTTCTCCATCTTGCGGTGAATTCTTTCCACTCGTTTGAGTGTCCAGTGGTTCGCGTTGATATAATGGCAATCGCCGATGTGGCAGCCGCTCACCAGGATGACCGGCGCCCCTTTGGCAAACCCATGCCAGATGAAATCCTCGTCAACCCTCCCCGAGCACATGGTCCGAATGAGCCGCACGTTCGGCGGATACTGGAGCCTGGAAACCCCGGCGTAATCCGCACCCGCATACGAGCACCAGTTGCATGCGAAAGCAAGGATCTTCTCCCCGCTTTCGTCTTCCAGAAGAGCATCGATCTGGTCCAGGATCTGGATATCGGTGAAGTGATTCATGGTGATGGCGCCGAAGGGGCATTCCGCCGCGCAAGTGCCGCAACCGGCACATGCGGCGGTGTTCACCACAGCGGGCTTCTTCCTCTTGACATCCACCGTGATGGCATTGTACGGGCAGACTTCGGCACATTTCCCGCAGGCCTTGCAGTGCTCCACCATCACCTCGGATGTGATGGGCTCCGTGAGGATCTCTCCCCGGTGCATGAGACGAATCGCTCTTACCGCAGCCGCGGACGCCTGTGTCACGCTCTCCTTGATGTCTTTGGGACCCTCGGCACAACCTGCGTAAAAGATCCCCCTTGTAGCCGCATCAACGGGTTGCAGCTTGGGATGCGCCTCCAGGAAGAACCCGTCGGGGGTGAGCTGAAGACCCAGCATCTCCTGCAGTTTCTGTGTATGAGCTGACGGCTGCACACCGATGGCAAGGACCATCATGTCCAATACGTAATACTCAACGGTTCCCGTCGCCGCATTTTCCACGGCAACCCGCAGGCTCCGATCCGGATTTTCCTCCACCGTGCCGGGAAGGCCGCGGACATAGTGCACACCAAGCCGCCTGCTCCTCTTGTAAAGATCCTCAAAGCCCTTCCCGAAGGCACGGATATCGATGTAGAAGACCTTCACATCCATGTCCGGATAGTGTTCCTTGAGCACCAGAGTGCTCTTGATGGTGTTCATGCAGCAGACATTGGAGCAGTATTCGCTTCCCTTTCTTGCAGACCGGGATCCCACACACTGGACAAATCCGATGGACCGCGGGCGCTTCCTGTCCGTCGGACGGATGAGCTCCCCTCGAGTCGGTCCCCCCGCATTGACGAGACGCTCAAGCTCGAGGCTCGTGAGCACGTTTTCGAAGCGGGTGTAGCCGTACTCATCCATTTCAGTGGGATCGTAGGGTTCCATACCCGTGGCCACGACAATGGAACCCACTTTTTCCACCACTTCCTCATCGGACATGTGGAAATTGATGCAACCCTTGTCACAGGCCTCCACACACTTGGCACACACGACCGGATTGTGGCCCAGGCATTCGTTGGCATTGATCACATAAGCCGATGGGACCGCCTGCGGAAACGGCGAGTAAATCGCCTTCCTGGAAGAAAGACCCAAATTGAACTCATCGGGGCGCACGACGGGGCAGACCTTGGCGCATTCTCCACATGCCGTGCATTCCTTTTCGTCGACGTAGCGGGCCTTTTTGACGATCCTCACATCGAAGTTGCCGACGTAGCCCTTTACTTCAACCACTTCACTGAGTGTATAAAGCTTGATACGAGGATGCCGACCGACATCCGTCATCTTCGGCCCCAGAATTCAAATGGAGCAGTCCATGGTTGGAAAGGTCTTATCCAGTTGAGCCATTGTGCCCCCAATTGAGGGACGCTTCTCAACCATCACCACGTCATACCCGTTGTCGGCCAGGTCCAGTGCGGTCTGAATGCCGGCCACGCCGCCTCCGATGACCAGGGTTCGCTTGGTCAAGGGAAGTGTTTCCGGTTGAAGGGGCTGCAGGTGGCGCACGCGGGACACCGCCATGCGGGTCAAGTCCATTGCTTTCTTCGTGGCGGCTTCGGGCTCGTTCATGTGAACCCAGCTGCAGTGCTCCCTGATATTGGCCATTTCCAGAAGGTATGGATTGAGGCCAGCCGACTGAAGCATCTGGCGGAAGGTGGGCTCGTGAAGTCGGGGAGAACACGATGCAATAACCACACGATCCAGGTTGCGCTCGAGAATGTCCTCCTTGATGCTCTG
>JAAYUJ010000064.1 GCA_012517775.1 Deltaproteobacteria bacterium | reverse complement strand
GGAGGCGGAACATGAACATCTTGGGCTTCATGAAATTGGGGTTGATGTCTGGATCACTCGAGAGCTTTGCAAACTCCTCGAAACGAGCCATAGGAGCGAGAATGGTGTCTCTCATCTTGGCGATGACGGCATCATCCACCTTGGGAGCGACATTGTTGTCGAGAATGTAAGCAATGGCGCCCTTGGCAGCGATACGGCCTTCAGCGTGAGAGCCGGACGAGAACTTGTGGCTGGAGGCGCCAGCGCCGTCACCAGCGGTAAAGAGGGCCTTTACGGTGGTCATGTGATTGTAGACGCCGATGGGTTCCCACTGCTTGCGGTATTCATCGGGCATCACATCCTCGGGACCACACACCCAGGCACCGGAAGCACCGGAGTGGGAGCCGATGAAGTAAGGCTCGGCCGCGGCGATTTCAGAGGATTTCTCTTCGGGCTGGATGTTCATACCGGCCCAAAGGAGGGACTGGCTGATGGTCATATCCAGGAAGTCTTCCCACGCCTCGGCTTCCAGTTCCTTCATCTTCTTCTTGAAGGCCTTGGGATCGTCTTTGTACTTGGCTGCCAGGTTGGCAATGGCCTCTTCCGTTCTCATGAAGATGGGGCCCTTGCCAGCCATCACGTCTTCCATGCCAAGCCAGTTGCGCAGGTTGGCGGGCATCGGCTTGCCTTCGCCGTAGGGAGCCCACTTGGGAAGCTCACCCTTACGGGTCACCATGTACTCCTCGCCGTCCGCATTGGTTGCACGGGATTTGAACAGCAGGAACCAGGCGCCCACAGGGCCGTAACCATCCTTGAAACGAACGGGGATGAAACGGACTTCCTGGCAGGTCATTTCAGCGCCGGCGCGGATGGTGAAGTATGCGGTGGAGCCGGCATTCCAGGGGGGATACCAGGCGCGGCCGAGACCTTCACCCACGGAACGGGGGCGGAATACGTGTACAGCGCCACCCATGGCGGCGATGGTCGCTTTGGCCTTGAAGACGTAGAACTTGTTCTCACGAACGCTGAACCCCACGCCGCCGAGGCACTTGTTGTTGTCGAAATCCATGATGGGTTCGACGATGAAGACCCGCTCATAGAGCCAATCGGTGAAACCGGCCTCGTTCATGGCGTTCTTGGCGGCTTCCGCAATGATCACCTTGTAGGACTCGCCGTTGATCATAATCTGCCAGCGGCCTTCATTCACGTAGTTGCCCTGCTCATCCTTCCAGATGGGGAGACCCCACTTTTCGAACAAATGCACGGAGGAATCCACGTGACGGGCGATATCGTACACCAGGTCTTCCCGGGAGATACCCATCAGGTCCTGGCGGACATACTTGACGTAATCTTCCAGAGTGTTCACGCCCTTGGCGTAGTTGATGTACTGGTTGATGGCGGAAAGACCCATGGCCACGGCACCGGAACGATCCATGGCGGCCTTGTCCACCACCGCAACCTTCAAACCGTTTTTCTTTGCCCAGTAGGCCGCCTCGAAAACGGCACCACAGGCAGACATGCCGCCACCAATGATGAGCAGATCGGTATCGACGACTACTGTTTCAAAATTAGGCATATTGTGACCTCCTTTGGAGAATGGTTATTTCTTCAATGTGGGAAGCGTGGCCTGACCGGTTGAAGCAGGTTCGGTACAGAGGATGGGGCTCTTGATGTCGTCGGTGCCCGTCTCATACCCGGCAAGGGGATTGGCTTTGCCTTCCGGGGTGGTCCGGATCGGGAATTTGAAGCGTTTTACCTGGCCATTTCGGAATTTGACGGTCCACATGATGTCTTCCGAGCCGCGGAGGGGAACGACCGAAGCTCCCATGGGCACGAAGTCGGCGTATGCGCGCACGTCAACAGCCTGTTGGGGGCAAATCTTCACGCAGTTGTAGCACTCCCAGCACATCTCGGGTGCTCTGTTATAGGCCTTCATCTTCTCTTTGTCCAAAACCATGAGATCGTTGGGGCAGATATACATACATGCAGTCTTGTCCTGCCCTTTGCAACCATCGCATTTCTCAAGAATCACATAACTTGGCATAGTTCTCATCTCCTAGAAGGTTTTGACTTATGGTTTAGCCTAAAACTACACGATTATGGGATTTGCCACTTAAGCCTGCGCACACCTCCTTTCATTTGCGCAACCGGCTCCCGCTGCTCTCCTCCGCACATTCCAGAGCGGTAAAGCCAGTTCCGTATCAGGGATTTCAGACATGTTGGGGTGATGACTTATCCTATTTTCACTAGATTGGCAGAGAATC
>JAAYUJ010000492.1 GCA_012517775.1 Deltaproteobacteria bacterium | reverse complement strand
GGCACGATTTGCTTTATCAGTCACGACCGTCATTTCATTAACCGAATCGCAGGAAAGATACTGGTCGCGGACAAGGGGACCGTTCATGTTTTCCCCGGCAACTATCAGGACTATCAGAGCATCTGGAAGAAGCGCCTGGATGTCTCATCGCCCTCCCAGGACGGCAATGATCTGAAGCAGGGAATGACCGAATCCATTGAAGCTCCTTCTCGAAAAGCGCAAAACCAGAAGAGACTGGAGGCGCAGTGGAGAAACGAGCTTTACCGGTTGAAAGCACCGCTTCAGGAGAGGATCACCCGACTGGAGAGTCTTGCGGAGGAGGCACAGAGACAGCTGCAGGATCTCGGAGATCGGCTTGCCGACCCCAAGACCTATCAGGAAGGGAGCCTTGCCCAGGAGCTTCAGCTGGAATATCACCGTTGTCAGGAGCGCATCCGGCAGCTCACTGAACAATGGGAAGATGCGTCGCTGGCGCTGGAGGAATTGGAAAGGGATTTTTGGAAAGACAAAGACCCGGTCCCTGGACAGGTGAATAACGGGCCGGTCAGTGAAAGACACAGTGGTGTGGTTGCAGGATGCTGATTTCGGGAGGTGTTCACCGAAAACAGCTCTATCGGAGTTGCAGATGAAGGCGCCTGTTGGCCTGTTACCGTGGTGATTCAATGAGGGACGATTTTCATGGATATCCATCGATTGGAAGTCTTCTGCAAGGTGCTTGAAATGAAGAGCTTCACCAAGGCTGCTGAGGCGGTCTTCCTGACACAACCCACCGTGAGTGAGCACATCCGCGCTCTGGAGGAGGAGGTGGGGGAGAAGCTGATAGACCGCCTCGGTCGTGAAATCCTGCCCACTCCTGCGGGCAAGATTCTGTATCAATATGCCAAGGACCTGATTCGCATTCGAAATTCAGCGGTTCAGGCGATCAACAAGTTCAAGGGCGATCTCTCCGGACACCTTCTCATCGGCGGGAGCACGATTCCCGGCACTTACATCCTGCCGGCTCTGCTGGGTGCGTTTAAGGCCAGATATCCTTCTATCCTGGTCACCCTCAAAATAGGGGGGAGCGGCGAAATCGTGGAGAAGCTGATCGAAGGAAATCTGGAACTGGGCCTCATCGGAGTGAAATGGGACGATCGGCGCATTCTCCTCGAGGAGATTTTCTCAGACGAGCTGATTTTGACCGTCTACCCCGAGCATCCGTGGGCGAAGAGAGGAGCCATCCAACTGGATGAACTTGCCGGAGAACCTTTCATTTTGCGGGAGAGAAGGTCCGGGACCCGCATGGTCATGAACCATTCCCTCGAAACCCATGGCTTCTCTCCGGCACAACTGAGCGCCGTTGCGGAAATGGGGAGCACGGAGGCTGTTCGCCAGGGGATCAAAGCCCGAATCGGGATCTCCATCCTCTCATTCCAGGCTGTTGCTGAGGATCTTGATCGGGGAACTCTCGTGAATGTTCCACTGGATGGCGTGACACTGTCCCGCTCCTTCTACCTTGCCCAGCGAAAGAGCCGCCAGCCCTCTCCCCTTTGCACTGCATTTCTCAATTATGTTCGCGAGCAGGCAGCGGCCAGGAACAACAAGACGAATCATTCATCTCCGGCGGCTGTGGAGCCCCCCGGAGCAAAAGCCCCGGGAAAGAGGAAGCGAAAGAATACTTCCTCCTGACTCGCAGGCACGACTTCGAAGACCGCCCAAATCCCGCGGAGCCTTCTTGCCATTGACACCGGCGCTGTGAAAGAAGAACATGTGCTCCTGGAGGCGGAGGTTATCCACAGCCCCTTTTGTTCCGAAGTGCACGCGCAATCCTGGAGTCCTTGATTGGAAGGACTGAGCTCATGCCCGATGAATACCAGTTGGATGGACGTCCCCAATCTCTGTGGGAGTTTGTCCCCGCGGCTGACTTTGTTTTGCCTCCAGCCCAGGCCCAGGACCTTGCCGCAGGAAGGCTCACCGCGCTGTGGCGGCTTGTTCGCGGCGAAGGTCGCAAGGCACAATCTCCAGCGAAAACGTATGATGAGCTCCAGGCACTAAGAGAGGGGCGCATGGCCCACCTTGTCCCTCCCATCGATTGGCAACAGGCAGCAAGAGCCCTCGGGGAGACTTTCGAGAACTGGCTCGGGCAGGAAAGCACGGGAAAGCCGATTCGTTTTCTCATCGGCCCGCTGTACAGCGGTCAGGCTGATATCTTGCATTCATGGGCCAAAATAGTCGGCTGGCCGATCATTGCCCCACCCACGCCTGCGCAGATTCTGACCCAGGATGATGCCTGGATGGCCCACTGACCCCATGGGAAACACGAATGGGTGCTGCCCAATCTGGAGCACTGCTACATGCGCCATGCCGGTGGTCTGACTCTGGTTCGCCGGCTGCTGGAGCGGGCTGTCTCAGGACAGTTGGGGCGCGGACTGATTGGTTGTGACAGCTGGGCCTGGGCCTATCTGCAAAAAGTCTGGAATGAATAACAGTGAAAAGATGGGAAGGATTTTCAACACGTTGCCCTAGGCGCTTCTGGTGGAGATAGGACTGATTCTGGCTGGAGCCGCTTTGCTCATTCTGTCGAGCCAGAAGATTTTGCCATGGCTGGCGAACAAACTGCGTGGGAAACGTCGCCTCTATCTCCTCGCATCAGTGCCCATGCTGCGGCTGGTGATCATCACCGGGGCCTTGGTCCTGATCATTCCCAGGATCATCGAGCTAAGCATCCAGAATATGGTTGGTTTACTGGGTACTGCCGGTGTGGCTGTGGGCTTTGCTCTGAAAGACTACGTCAGCAGTCTGACAGCAGGCATCGTGGCGGTACACGAAATGCCCTATCGAACCGGCGACTGGATCCAGGTTGCCGGAACCTATGGTGAAGTGACGCACATCGGGACGCGCGCCATCAAGATCGTGACCCCCGACGACACCGCCGTGTTCATCCCACATCTGAAGCTTTGGCACGAGCTGATTTTCAACGCCAACAACGGCGACATATACCTTCAGTGCGAGGCTGATTTCTACCTTCACCCGAGCCACGATGCCGACCGGGCCAAACACGCGCTGGAGGATGTGGCCCTGACCAGCCCCTTCCTGCAGACGAAAAAACCGGTGATGGTCATTGTGCAGGAGAAACCATGGGGAACTCACTACCGTCTCAAAGCCTATCCCATCGATCCGCGATATCAATTTCAGTTCGTCACGGACATGACCGTGCGTGGCAAAACTGTTCTGGCCGATCTCGGAATGGAGTCCGCAAGCAGTCCCGCCATTGCGGAGGCAGCATCATAGGGGAGTTGCTGGAAAGCACGCTGACCCTCTTGCAGGCATTTTACGACGCTCCTCGAACATCTTTTTTGTAACTATGAGGAACTCGGAGGGACTGAGGGTCTCGGGGCGTCTGCCGGGGTCTATGCCGACATCACGGAGTGTATCCGACAGGACTGCTCCTTCAAGGCCCTCAAAGCCTTGCAGAGAGTTTCGCAGGGTCTTGCGTCTCTGCTGAAACGCCGCACTGACGAGTCTGCGGATAAACGGAAACGGGGGCGCGTTCCCAGGGGCTGACTCGGGGAAATCCACCCTGAGGACCATGGATTCCACCTTTGGAGGCGGATAAAACTGGCTGGGGCTCACGGAAAAAAGAGGAGTCACACAGCCGTAGATACCAAAGAGGACGGACAACACTCCGTATTCCTTGCCTCCTGGTCCTGCCAGCCACCTCTCACCCACCTCCTTTTGCACCATGAAAACCGCTCGTTTCACGGCGGGAAAACACTCCAGCAGGCGAAAGCCCAAAGGGGAGCTGATGTTGTAAGGGAGATTTCCCAGAACGACGAGCCGCTGTTTTTCCGATGCGCTGACCAACTGGAAGTCGAACTGCAGAATATCCATCGAGTGCACCAGCACCCTGCAATCCCTGTGAGAAGCGTTGGCCTGCAGATAGGCGGCGAGGTCACGGTCCAGTTCCACCAGATGAAGGCAGCAAACGCGGGGAAGGATGAAGCGGGTCAGGGCCCCCAAGCCGGGACCCACTTCCACGGCCACGTCGGAGGGATGGAGATCGGCGCTTGCCACGATCCGTTCGGCGGTGGCCAGCTGGGAAAGGAAATGTTGCCCGAAGCGTTTCCTCGGTTTCAAATTCGTTTGCCGGTAATATTCCTGAGGGCTGAGAAACATGGGAGGACCCCGGACCCTTAGATCACAGCCACCGGGATACGGCGTCCAGTTCCAGGAGATTCTCACAGGACCCCGTTCGCATCCAGGCATGATACCCTGCCGCTGCAACCATGACGGCATTGTCCGTGCAATAGCGATGAGGGGGCAAATGGAGGGCTACTCTGCGACAGGCTGCCTCTTCACGCATGCGGAGCCTAAGGCGGCCATTGGCGGCGACCCCTCCAACCACGGCCACGTCACGAACCCCGCTGAACTCAACGGCGCGCAAAGTCTTCGTCACAAGAACGTCCACAATCGCTTCCTGGAAGCTGGCTGCAAGGTCTTCCAACCGGTAGGCTCCCTTTTCTCCTTCAGGGGCGGGAGGCCCGAGACGTCGCACAAAGTTGGCCACAGCGGTCTTGATGCCGCTGAAGCTGAATTCCAGGGATTCCTTTTCCATGAAAGCCTTGGGAAACTGAAAGGCCCGGGGATTTCCTTCCGAAGCCAGCCGGTCGATAACGACTCCGCCCGGATATCCCAGATTCAGCAATTTGGCCGCTTTGTCGAACGCTTCCCCTGCTGCGTCATCGCGGGTGGAGCCAAGGAGGCGATTCCCAGCCATCGGGTCCGCCAAATAAAGCGCCGTATGCCCACCCGATACGACGAGGCAGACAAAAGGCTTCTTCAGGGGGCTGCTACCCATGAAAGCTGCCTGCATGTGCGCTTCCAGGTGGTTGACGGGGATGAGAGGCTTGCCCAGGGCGTAGGCCATGGCCTTGGCGGCGCTCAGCCCCACGAGGAGTGCACCGATAAGACCCGGTCCCCGGGTTACTGCGATGGCGTCGAGTTGATTGCCCGTGACTTCGGCGTCTTCAAGGGCCTGAGAGATGACGGGGAGTATTGCTTCCACGTGTTTTCGAGATGCGAGCTCAGGGACAACCCCGCCATATGGACGATGCACGCTGATCTGGCTCGATACGACATCCGAGCGAATTCTGGTTCCGTCCTCCACCACTGCGGCGGCCGTCTCGTCACACGAGCTCTCAATACCCAGTACGATCATCCGACGCTCTCAATTCTGTGGACATGAAGACTAAGATTTTGGCTTCCCGTGCATCGTGGAGGGGTTGGGAGACGAGCTGAATTTTCCCCATCCTGGCTTCACTGGGGGTAGACAGCGACGGAAATCTGACATGGCAGAATTACGGGATGCGGCCTCCTTGAGTCAGCGGGTGGGCGTATTCCACTCCATTCATTTGCACACTCGTTTTGCGAATGTTCATGAGCGACTCTTGGCGCCCGTTTTCTTGTCCGTGGCTCCATGAGTCTTCAACTGCAGATCGAGCGCATCCATACCCGTTCGTTTGATTGATGTTCCTGCCCCCCGCCCTTTTTGCTTTTGTGCGAAGATTTCGGGTATGGGAACCCAACCTCCGGGGGTGTCCATACCCGGACTTATTAACAAATTACCTCTGCCTCCGTGGGACTCCGATGTTGAAAACCCATGCGGCAAATGCATGGGCTGTTCAGTTCAATCTACGGCAGCGCGGAGGGGAATGCTCCATCTCCAGGATTTTCGGCGCTTGATGCTATCCCGTTTGGATTCTCCTGAAGTCGGCCACTGCGGAAAACATCTCGTGAATGCGGGTGAGAAGCGCCAGGCGGTTGCGGCGGATGAGCTCGTCTTTGTCCATGACAAGCACAGAATCGAAGAAAGCGTCGATGAATTCCTTGAGCCGGGCCATGGCTTCCAGGGCTCCGGCATGATCCGATTGGGCCAGACAGCCGTCCACGACTCCCTCGGTGTCCCGGAGAGCTGCAAAGAGGCCCTGTTCGGCCGCCCCCTGCAGGAGATCCGGGGTTACGGGGGCCTTTTCCGGTTCCTTGATGATGTTTGCCACCCGCTTGAAGGCGATTGCCAGGCTTTCAAAGTCAGGCCGATCCTTGAAAGATGCGAGGGCATGCGTACGGCCTACGGCATCCACGAGATCGTCAATCCCTGCGGCGAGGGATGCATCCACAATGTCCGGGGGGTATTCGTACTGGCCGGTAAGATAATGCTGCAGCCGCCCCCGGAAGAAATCCAGAACCCCTTCCTTGACCGCATCCCGGGGTTCGGTCATCTGAGAGGCAAGAAGGGGCATGGCTTGGTCCACCAGTTCCGAGAGGGAAATCCGGAATGGCTTCTCCAGGACGATGCGAATGATCCCGAGGGTCTGCCTTCGCAAAGCGAACGGGTCTGCCGTTCCCGTCGGGACGAGTCCCACTCCAAAGCAACCCACGATGGTGTCCATTTTGTCGGCGATGCTCAGGATCGCCCCTTCCATTCCTTCGGGAATGGGCCCTCCCGCCCGGTTGGGAAGATAGTGCTCGAATATGGCCTGGGCGATGGGCTCAGGCTCCCCCTCCAGCCTTGCGTAGGTCCTTCCCATCACACCCTGCAACTCGGGGAACTCACTCACCATGCCCGTTACCAGGTCGGCCTTGCAGAGATAAGCCGCCCTCTGAACGGCCTCTTTCCTTTCCGGGGCGAGCTTTCCGGCGAGCCACCCCGCCAGTGCCGCAAAACGCTCCATTTTCTGCCAGCTGGTTCCCAGCTTGGAGTGGAAAACCACGCCTTTGAGCTGCTCCGTTCGTTCATCCAACCGTGTCTTCTGGTCCTCCAGGTAGTAGAATCGGGCATCTTCCAAGCGTGCCCTTACGACACGGGCGTTTCCCGCCGCCACGAGCTGAAAGTCTCTGGGGACCGTGTTGGCCACCGTCACGAAATAGCGAAGCAGATTCCCGTTCTCGCTGGTGACGGCAAAATAACGCTGGTGCTTCTTGATGACGGTGATAAGCAGTTCCGGCGGGAGCTCCAGGTATTTCTCCTCAAACTCCCCCACGAGGGGCTGTGGATACTCCACCAGCTGGGTCACCTCATCGAGGAGCTCTTCATCTTCGAGAATCCGCCCTCCCACGCTTTGGGCCGCCGTTTCGATGCCTTCCCGGATGAGTCGCTTCCTTTCCTCCATGTCCAAAATCACATAGTGCCTCTTCAATTCCTGAACATGGGTCGGGTAGTCGGAAAAGGTCACCCAGTCAGGGCTCATGAAGCGATGCCCGGGTGAGCGATTCCCACTCTGAACGTCCCCGTACTGGAAATTGAGCACTTCTCTTCCCAGAAGGGCGACAAGGGTATGAATCGGACGGGCGAAGGTGACGTTCAGGCTTCCCCATCGCATGGATTTGGGAAAGGGAATATGGGCCACAAAATCGGGAAGCATCTTTTCCAGAAGCTCTTTCGTGGGCAGTCCGGCCTCTTCACGCGCGATGCAGAGGTATTCCCCCTTGGGGGTCTCCCTGATTTGGATCTCCTCGATGCTGACCCCCTGACCCCGGGCAAATCCTTCCGCAGCCTTGGTGGGGCGCCCGCTTTGGTCGAAGGCGACCTGCCTGGGAGGTCCGATGATTTCGACGGTACAGGATTCCTGTTCCTGTGCCACATCGGGGATGAGAAGCGCCAGCCTGCGGGGGGTTCCCGTGACAAAAGGGGTTCCATGGCTGACCCTCTTCTCGTCAAGGAATCGGACCATTTCCATGGACATGGCATCCAGGGCCGGCTGTATGTATCCAGCGGGGATTTCTTCACTTCCTATTTCAAGATAAAGACTTTCTCCCATGGCTTCCTCCATAGGGTTGGTGTTCAAACGACCGCCGGCTCCACATTCCCTGGATGTTCCTTAACGTGGGACATCAGGTGGGTCACCTCAACGGTAGGGCCACAAGCTGGTCATATTCCCAGTCACCGTGAAGAAGAAAAAAGGCACGAAGAAAGCAGAAAGTCCCGGCAGGGAGATAATAAATCGTGTGGAGCCAGGACGGAGCGCCGTTCTCGCTTCCGGGTATCTCCCCTTCAGCTCCACTTCTTCATGAGGGGAAATCCCATCTGCTCCCGTTGTGCCACATAAGCATGAGCGACCAGGCGGGCCATATTGCGGACCCGTGCGATGTAATTGGTGCGCTCCGTGACACTGATGGCCCCTCGTGCGTCCAGAAGGTTGAAGACGTGAGAGCACTTGAGGCAGTAGTCGTAGCTTGGGAGCACCCATCCCCGTTCATTGAGCCGCACGGATTCCTTCTCGTACATATTGAAAAGATTGAGGAGCATGTCCACATCGGCTTCCTCGAAGTTATAGTGGGACCACTCCACCTCCCCTTTGTGATGGACGTCTCCGTAAGTGACGTTGCCGCTCCAGATAAGATCGTAGACGTTGTTGACCCCTTGAAGATACATGGCGATCCGTTCGAGTCCATAGGTGAGTTCCACACTGACGGGGCTTAACTGCATGCCCCCCACCTGCTGGAAGTATGTGAACTGGGTGATCTCCATCCCATCCAGCCATACTTCCCAGCCCAGCCCCGATGCTCCGAGGGTGGGAGACTCCCAGTCGTCCTCCACGAACCGGATGTCGTGCTCGAGGGGATCGATGCCGAAGCTCTTCATGGACTCCAGGTAGAGTCCCTGTGAATCGGGGGGGGAAGGTTTCAGAATGACCTGATACTGATAGTAGTGCTGCAGTCGATTGGGGTTTTCGCCGTAACGGCCGTCCGTCGGGCGCCTGGATGGCTCCACGTAAGCCACCCTGTATGGTTCCGGACCCAGAACCCTCAGAAATGTCGCCGGGTTGGAAGTGCCCGCCCCAACTTCCAAATCGTAAGGCTGTTGAATGACGCATCCCCTTTCAGACCAGAACCTGTCCAGTGAAAGGATCAATTCCTGAAATGTCATACGTGGCTCCTTTATATGGTTTCAACCGTTTCAATATAAAAAGCCGGAACGAGCAGGAAGGAGGATGTACGCTCGGCGGATGTGCACCTTCCCAATAAGGTCGGGATTCCATTCCCGAAAGTGTTTGGACACGGATGTCGAGTATGGAAACCCGACCTGCAAAGCACTCGTGACCGGGACTTATTGAGAATCCAAGCGGATGTGAAGGAACTCCGCAAAATACCAGTAAAATTCACTCGGAAGAATACGTCTATAGCGGTTGAAGTTTTGTGCTGTCAAGGGAAAACCTTGGGGCGGCAGGGTATGCAGGGCGATGAAAGAGAGAGGTGGCCGGTGCTAGGGGACGGCGTTCAGAATCCGGGACATCGTTGCGCCGTCGACATTTCCTCCGCTGAGGATAATACCCACCCGGTTTCCGGGAAGCAGCCGTCCGCTCAGGAGGGCTGAGAGTCCAAGCGCGCCGGATGGCTCCACCACCAGCTTCATCCGGTGGAAGAGAAACCGCACTGCTTCTCCGATGGCTTCCTCGGAGACCGTTTTCATGTCTTCCACGTACTTCAGCACGAGGGGAAATGTGATTTTGCCAAGAGAAGGTGTGCGCAATCCATCGGCGATGGTGGTGGGGTTGTGCACCCTGTGCAGGGTTTTTGTCTGGAATGACCGGGTTGCATCGTCGGCAGCCTCGGGTTCGACGCCTATAACGGCGCAACCGGGGCAGGTACCCTTTGCCGCTATGGCGGAACCGCTCAGCAAGCCGCCCCCTCCGCAGGGAACCAGAAGCTGATCGAGGTTCTCCACTTCTTCGAACAGCTCCAGAGCGGCTGTTCCCTGGCCTGCGATGACATCGGGATGATCGAAGGGCGGGACCATGGTGTAGCCATGGTCTTTTGCAAGAGCCCTGGCAACGTCTTCGCGGCTGGTCTTCCGAGGATCGTGTTCCACCACCGCGGCTCCATAACCCTCCGTGGCAGAGCGCTTGCCAACGGGTGCGTCAACGGGCATGACCACCACCGTGCGGACCCCCAGTATCTGGCCGACCAGGGCAACCGCCTGGGCATGATTCCCTGACGAATAAGTGATGACACCCCGGGCTTTCTCTTCGTCCGCGAGTTGGGAGATGGCGTTGAAGGCTCCTCGAAACTTGAATGCGCCCGCCCGCTGGAAATTCTCACACTTGAAGAATACCCTCGCGTTCACCAGTTGGTTGATAGTCCCGGATGTCATGACGGGTGTGCGGTGGGCATGTCCTGAGAGCCTTTCCCGTGCGGCCTTGATGCGCTCGAACATATGACTTTTCTCCAAGTCTTGGCGATCCGGCCTCCAAATCGATGGCGGGGAGAAGGGGGTTTCCCGTGACGGTCCTGAAGACTACCTTCTCATGGCCTTGAAAGCGTTGATGAGGCCGTTGGTCGAAGCGTCGTGCGCGGTGATCTCCCGGTCGCCTTCCAGCTCCGGCAGGATCTTCTTGGCCAGTTCCTTGCCCAGTTCCACCCCCCACTGGTCGAAGCTGTAAATATTCCAGATGATTCCCTGCACGAAGATCTTGTGCTCGTACATGGCGATGAGACTGCCGAGAGTCCGCGGCGTGAGTTTCCGGAACAGGATGGAGTTGGTCGGCCGGTTTCCCTTGAACACCTTGAAGGGCGCCAGCTTCCTCACTTCCTTTTCACCAAGGCCCTTCGCTCTGAGCTCTACCGTGACTTCATCCCTCGTCTTGCCCTTCATGAGCGCCTCTGTCTGGGCAAAAAAGTTGGAAAGCAGGATGGCGTGATGTTCTCCCATGGGATTGTGACTCAGGGCGGGGGCCAGGAAGTCGCATGGTACGAGCCTGGTGCCCTGGTGGATGAGCTGATAGAATGCATGCTGTCCATTGGTTCCCGGCTCACCCCAGATGATGGGCCCTGTTTGGTAGTTCACCTCGCGTCCGTTTCTGTCCACGCACTTGCCGTTGCTCTCCATGTTTCCCTGTTGGAAATAGGCGGCAAAGCGGTGCATGTACTGATCGTATGGCAGGATTGCCTCCGTTGCAGCTCCGAAGAAGTCTGTGTACCAGATGCCGATGAGCGCCAGGATCACAGGAATGTTGTGCTGCATGGGAGTCTCGATGAAATGCCGGTCCATGGCATGTCCCCCTTCCAGGAGCTCATGGAAGTGCTCGAATCCCAGGGTGCATGCAATGGGAAGGCCGATGGCCGACCAGAGGGAATACCTGCCGCCCACCCAGTCCCAGAATGCGAACATGTTGGCCGGGTCGATGCCGAATCGCTCCACACCCTCCCGGTTGGTGGAGATGGCCACAAAATGGCGCTTGATGAATGCCTCGTCTCCAGCTGCATCGAGGAGCCATCTGCGGGCCGAGTGGGCGTTGGTCATGGTTTCCTGAGTGGTAAACGTTTTGGATGCGATCATAAAGAGAGTCGTTTCCGGTGAGACCTTTTTCAGGGTCTCAGCGAGGTGGGTGCCGTCCACGTTGGAGACAAAATGGGCCCGCATTCCGGGCTTCCAGTACGGCCGAAGAGCTTCCGTCACCATGAGGGGACCGAGGTCGGAACCGCCGATGCCGATATTGACAATATCGGTGATGGCTTTTCCCGTGTATCCTTTCCAACCTCCCGAGAGCAGTTCCTCCGCAAAAAGCCGCATCTGCTCCAGCACCCTGTTCACCTCCGGCATGACGTTCATTCCATCGACGAATATGGGGCTGTTGGTACGGTTCCGCAGGGCTACGTGAAGTACCGCGCGATCCTCGGTCTCGTTGATCTTTTCCCCTGCGAACATCTGTGCAACGCTTTCCTCTAGAGCGCATTCCCTTGCCAGGCTAAGAAGGAGATCGAGGGTCTCTTCCGTGAGGATGTTCTTGGAGCAGTCTACCAGAATGTCTTCGAACCGGTATGAGAATCGATCAAACCTGTCAGGTTCCTGATCGAACAGGGAAGCCATGTGTCTCTTCCTCATGGTCCTGAAGTGATCTTTGAGCCTTTTCCATGCCGCTGTCCGAGCGGGGTTGATCTTGCTGAGCATGGTATCACCTCGTATCCATCTCAAGGGGCTTCGGATGAAGTTGATGCAGCCAAAGAGAACCACCGTCAGGCCGGGAAGTGCGGGGCCTTTCGATGAGGCGGCCTAATGGAAAAACAAACGCTGTCGGGCTGAAAGTCAATTTTCAGGCGGGTCTTTCCAGCACAACGATGGACCTTGCCTTCACACTATATTGAAGGGTCCGAACGGGGATCTCGTTGCCCTGTTCAACGATGTCCTTCGGGCCGGGCAGGCTCGTGTCCACGACCCGAAACCATTCTCCCCTCTGTCCTTCCTGGATTGAGAACAGCAGATCCTTCCGGTCACCGTTGATCATCACGTACAGGTCGCTATCTTCGAACGCGCTGCCCCTGAGAAAATAGGCAAGGGCGTAGGACTGTTCGGACCAGTCGACACCTTCGGAAGGACCGTACCACTTGATATCGTCCCGCCAGTAACGGCTCCTTCCTATTGAGGGATGAGCCTTGCGGAATGCGATCATGAGCTTGAAGAAGCGAAACATGTCCGCGTTCTGCTCCAGGAGGTCCCAGTTCAGCCAGGTGATCTCATTGTCCTGATTGTAGGGGTTGTTATTGCCCTGCTGGGTGTTCATGAATTCATCCCCCGCACAGAACATGGGAGTGCCATTGGCGAGCATGAGGATGCAGAAGAAGTTCCTGATCTGCTGGCGTCGCAGGATCAATACCTCCCGAGAGGCTCCCGGGTCGCCCTCCCAGCCGCAATTCCAGCTCAGATTGTCGTCGAGGCCGTCGGTATTGCCGTGCCCGTTGGCTTCATTGTGCTTGCGATTGTAGGAAACGAGATCGTAGAGGCAGAACCCGTCATGGGCCGTGATGAAGTTGACGCTCTGGTAAGGGCGGTAGACTTCCACAGGACCTTCGGGAAAGAGATCGTCGCTTCCGTAAAGCCTTTGCATGAGGGCGCCCACTTTTCCCGGATCTCCCCTGACAAAGGAACGGATATCGTCTCGGAATTTCCCGTTCCACTGGCGCCATTGAAGACCTGGAAAACTGCGTCCGAGGAGATAGCTGTTGATGTCCCAGGCTTCAGCCACCAGTCTCAGGTCATGGAGATATCCCAGAAGGCCAATTTCCGCTATCAAGGCGGGGTCCTGAGTGTTGACGGACCCGTCGATGTTGCGGGTGAAAATGGAGGCGAGATCGAACCTGAAACCATCCACATGCATGCGCTCCGCCCATTGTTCCAGGCTCGACAGAATAAGGGCTCGAACGATGGGATGGGCGCAATTCATGGTATTGCCACACCCTGTGTCGTTGAAATACTCGCCGTTTTCCTTGCGGACCAGGTAGTAGCTTGTGTTGTCGACACCCCGGTAGCAATACGTAGGGCCGTCATCTCCCGCCTCGCTGGTGTGATTGTACACGACGTCCAGCCAGACCTCCAATCCTTCGGCATGAAATGCTTTGACCATCTCCCGGAATTCCCGGAACGGGTCTCCGGCTGCATAATCCCTGTGGGGCGAGAAGAAGTTCAGGGTCATGTATCCCCAGTAGTTGCCTTCCTGAGGATCGAACTGGTGCACAGGCATGAGCTCCACTACCGTGATTCCCAAGTCCTTGAGGTAGGGAATCTTCTCGATGAGACCGGCGAAGGTGCCGCGTTTCTCAGGGCTCACGCCCGAATTGGCTCGCGCGGTAAAGCCTTTGACATGGAGTTCGTAGACGATGCAGTCGTGGGTGTGGCGGGGACGTGTATCAGTATCCCACTCGAATTCTTCTGCCGGTCCGGGGAGGATTCCCAGTGGAGCTTTGCCGTCGGTGGGTCCAGGCCTTTCAGCGGCCTTGCGGCTGAAACCCGGAGGAAAGAATACGGAGGGAGCAAACGGGTCCAGCAGCACTTTACCGGGATCGAACAGGAGTCCTCTGGCAGAATCGTAAATTCCGTCCACCCTGTAACCGTAAAGAGTCGCACCTCTCAGATTTTCCCGCGGCACAAGGCAATGCCAGATGAGTCCGGTCTTGTTGAGGATGGGATCAAACAGATAGCGATGAGCGGGATTGACAGGGTCCTCCTCGGTATAGAGAAGCAGCGTGACACTTCTGGCATGCCGGCTGTAAAGGGCGAAGTTATAGGCCTGCTGCGATTCAATCCAGGTGACTCCAAGGGGCCATGGAGCCCCCTCTACCTTTTCCCATTCATCAACGATGCGAAAAGCTCCCAGTTTCTTGATCATGGCTCAACCGTGGTGAGTGTTCATAGACATTGAAGCCCCGGTTTCGGATTCCACTGATTAAAATCGGCACAAATTCCTGTTCCATTGCATCTTATTCACATATTGTCCCGAGCCTCCAATGGTAAATGGACCATCTGGCTGTTTTCATGGGTTTCTTCCGCTCTGAAAAGTTCTTTGGTTCGCTGCTCGTGGGTCGGGATTCCAATCCCGACGAACGGATGTCAGGTATGGAAAGCCGACCTACAAAACCACTTTTCATCGTTCAGTGTGTCCCGAAGGGGTATGAGGAATCATGGCGCTCACAGACGCACAGCCCTTTTTGAGCTCGATGGACTTTTGATCATGCTTGCCGATATATGTTCCTTCGCATCACATCCGTTCCGGTTGCCCCGTTGAGGCCAGAACCGTGCTCCACAGAGAGCCTTCCGGGGCGATCCTCTTTCGTTTGGCTACCGCCATGGGAATGGGGACATGTGTGAATTCTCCTCCCCAGTCTCCCACCACCATATTGGTTCTGCCGGCCATACCCGCATGGACGGCGTTGTGTCCGAGCAGCAGACAGAATGCCGAATCGTGGGCGTTGGCGGGAACACTCCGTATGGTGTAGCTGGGATCGATGTACTTGAGGTTCACCTCTTTCCCGAGTGCCTTGAAGTGGGCGTTGATCCTTTCACGCAGGAAGATCCCGATATCTCCCAATCGGATATTCCCTGAAGCGTCTCTTTCCAGTGTCTTCTCCATCAGATCCTGCCCCGCTCCTTCACCGACAACGATAACGGCATGTCCCTTCCTGTCGAGTCTCTCCTCGAGGATCTTCAGAAAGCCCTCGATGGTGAACGGCGCCTCGGGAATCAGGCAATAATTTACGTCGTTGTAGGCCAGGGCGGCGAAAGCCGCAATGAAGCCCGATTCTCTTCCCATGAGCTTCACGAGCCCAACCCCGTTTCGGGCCCCGGTAGCTTCAGTGTGAGCGGAAACAATCGCATCCCCGGCTTCCGTTACAGCCGTCTGAAATCCGAAGGACCTCTGGACGCAGGATATGTCATTGTCGATGGTCTTCGGAAGACCTATCACAGCGATCTTGAGCCCTCGCTTTCCGATTTCCTGGGAGATGGCCTGGGCACCGCGCAATGTGCCGTCCCCTCCTATGGTGAAGAGGATGCCCACGTTCATTTGTTCCAGAGTGTCCACCATTTCGGAAACGTCCTGGGGTCCCCTGGACGAACCCAGAATAGTTCCTCCCTGTTCGTGTATCCTGGCAACCGACTTGGGGGTCAGCTCCAGGGGGACATGCTTATGCCGATAACTGAGCCCTTCATAACCATAGGGAAACCCGAACACATGGCGGACCCCATAGTGGTGGAAAAGGCTCATGACGATGGCCCGGATCACGTCATTCAATCCGGGACACAAGCCGCCGCATGTGACGATGCCGCATTTGAGCTTGCAGGGATCGAAATAGATCTTCTCTCTTGGGCCGGCCTTTTCAAAGAAGAGGGGCGGCTTTCCCTCCTGAAGATATGCCTGGATTGCCTTGACATTGTTGTGGTACAGGACGTGGTCATCGTCGTCGATGAAATGCGTGCTCGCCATGGGAGAGGGTATCCGACACTCCCCGAGACGGGATATGGTGAAGTCGAGATGGTCTTCCTGCATGATCGGGTCTCCTTGACAAAGCGTTTCGGACTCTTCAGGTGCTCACCACGGAAAAGGCTGTCCCTGCCACCCGGAATGAAGCCTCGTCGGGCAGCGAATCTGGGGCTGGGAGTCGGTCGATCTTCACGGTAAATGACCCCTGTCCGCTATTCCGAAAATCACTCGCGTGAATGAAGGCATCGCTACGTTCCCACCGGAGAGATGCGAAAAGTTGCGGTCGATAATGTGTATGCCAAGTGCACGGATTTTAGCAGGATTTTTCTGCATGGGCAAATCACAGTTTCCACCGGGAGCAAAAGAGTGAGAAGTTCCGGGACGTCCGGCAGGCAGCCATCCCATCTTGATTGACACAGTCTCAATGACAGACTGGCGGAGTCGCGTGCAGCAGGCCAATGTGATAATATAGAATTGCGCTGCTGCGAACATGAGCACGGGAGACGGGTTTTCTCCCTGATTGGAAATTCCTCTAACGGCCGAGTCGCGGGGGCGGGAGTCTCGTGCTTACCGGCGCGAGTTCCTCCGCAGGAGAACCGATAGTGAAAGCCCCACAGATCAAAACATTCCTGCCTGGTCCGAAAGCGGCCGAGCTCATCGCCGTCGACCGGGAATTCGTATCTCCCTCGTATACGCGTATCTACCCCCTGGTGGCCGAATCCGGCGAAGGAGTGTGGATCCGTGATCCCGACGGCAACGTCTTCCTTGACTTCACCGCAGGAATCGCCGTGTGTGCCACCGGCCACTGTCACCCGCGGGTGGTCGAGGCCATTAGAGAGCAGGCTGGGAAGCTTCTCCACATGTCTGGAACCGACTTCTACTACACGCCACAGATCCATTTGGCCAGGAAGCTCGCGAGTCTGGCGCCGGGGGCGGGTCCCAGGAAGGCCTATTTCGGGAATTCCGGTGCGGAAGCAGTGGAGGCGGCCTTCAAGCTCAGCCGGTGGCACACCCGTCGCGAATTGAACCTGGCGTTCTTCGGGGCCTTTCACGGCCGCACCATGGGGGCCCTTTCTCTCACCGCCAGCAGAACCATCCAGAAGAAGCACTACAATCCCCTGGTTCCGGGAATAACCCATGTGCCGTACGCTTACTGCTACCGGTGCCCGTATCACCTCTGCTATCCGTCGTGCGGAACGGCCTGCGTGACCTGGATCGAGGATACCCTTTTCCGGACAACGGTCCCGCCGGAGGAAGTTGCGGCTGTTTTCGTGGAGCCTGTCCAGGGGGAAGGAGGCTACATTGTGCCACCGGCCGAATTCCACCGGGAGCTCCATCGCATCGCCCGGAAGTACGGTATCCTTTACGTGGCGGACGAAGTGCAGTCGGGGATGGGGCGAACCGGCAGAATGTTTGCCATGGAGCATTTTTCCGTCGATCCCGACATCATCGCCTTGGCCAAGGGCATTGCATCGGGCCTGCCCCTGGGGGCGACTCTCGCCTGGTCGCACATCATGAACTGGGAGGCGGGTTCCCACGCATCCACCTTCGGAGGGAACCCCCTTTCATGCCAGGCGGCCCTGGCAACCATCGAACTGCTGCAGGAGGGCCTTATGGACGAGGTGGCTCTCCGTGGGGCCGAGCTCATGACGGGCCTTCGAGAACTGCAGCAAACCTTCGAACCCATCGGGGATGTGCGGGGCTTGGGACTCATGGTCGGGGTCGAACTGGTGAAGGACCGGGAGACGAAGGAACGGGCTGGAGCTCTCAGGGATGCGGTGATCCAGCGGGCATTCCAGAAGGGGCTGCTTATTCTGGGGTGCGGTGAGAATGTCCTGCGCCTCTGCCCGGCCCTTACGATAAAGCGTGAGGAAGTGACTTTGTGTCTGGAGATCCTGGAAGCTGTTTTCCGGGAGCTTCTGCAGTGAAACGGGATGCCCCTTCTTCTGTGGCGTCAGGATATGTTTGCACCACCTGGAAGGTAGAGCGCGCAGAGAAGATCCTGACAGGTTCCGCGGTTGTCTGCTCTGCGTGCTCAGCGCTCTCTGCGGTAAGTCCCTGGCTTTTCATACATTCCAATGTGCGGCGTTGCATCAGAACACCTTTTGAGGTCCCTGGAGATCACAATGAACGACGTCCTGAGGAAACTTGGCCTGGAAGGCCCCCTGATGGGAACGATGACGAACAGGTCGGCCATCCGTTGTCACGGTGAGAACCTCGAGGTCTTCTCCCCCGTCGAAGGCCGGTGCATGGGGAAGATCGTCCAGGCTTCCGTGGAGGACTTTGGGCGGGTTGCAGAAATGGCGGCGGACGCGTTCCTCGAATGGCGGCTGGTGCCAGCCCCCAAACGGGGTGAAGTCGTGCGCCGGATCGCACAGGCCGTTCGTTCCCACAAGAAGGACCTGGCGGTTCTCATTTCGATGGAGATGGGGAAAATTCTTCCCGAAGCCGAAGGGGAAGTTCAGGAGATGATCGACATCGCCGACTTCTCCGTGGGACTTTCCCGAACCCTTTACGGCCTGACCATGCACAGCGAGCGCCCGGGACATCGGATGTACGAGCAGTGGCACCCTCTCGGCCCCGTCGGGGTGATCACGGCATTCAACTTCCCACTGGCCGTATGGTCCTGGAATGCCATGGTGGCCATGGCAGCCGGGGACACGGTGATCTGGAAGCCTTCGAGCAAGACTCCCCTGACCGCTCTGGCTATCAGCACGATTGCAGGCAGGGTGCTGGAAGAAGAATCACTCCCCGAAGGAATTCTCAACGTTGTCATCGGCGGGCGCAGCACCGTGGGAGAGCAGCTTGCCGCCGACCGTCGGCTTCCTCTCATTTCAGCCACAGGGAGCGTGGGCATGGGGCGCCATGTGGGTCGAACCGTAGCAAGCCGACTTGGGAGGGCTCTTCTGGAACTGGGAGGCAACAACGGGGTGATCGTCACCCCCAGCGCCGACCTGGACCTCACTATTCGGGCGATCCTCTTCGGGGCGGTAGGCACGGCCGGGCAGCGCTGCACCACTATCCGACGGGTGATCGTTCACCGGCGTATTTTCCCGCGCTTCAGAGACTTGCTCATGGATGCCTACCGTCAGGTGGTGATCGGCCATCCCCTTGATGAGGGAGTCCTTATGGGGCCGCTAGTGGATGTCGATGCGGTAGGGAAAATGCGGCGGGCCCTTGCCGTTCTCGAGCAACAGGGTGGAAGAATCCTTTATGGGGGTCAAGTCCTTCGAGGGGGAATCTATGACGCGGGCACGTACGTGACGCCATGCATATGCGAGGCCGAGCACGACACCCCTATTGTGCTGGAGGAAACCTTTGCACCCATCCTCTACCTGATTTGCTATGAAAGTCTCGAAGAAGCCATCCACTTCCATAACGCCGTGCCCCAGGGACTCAGTTCGGCCATTTTCACCAATGATCTTCGGGAAAGTGAGCTGTTTTTGAGCCATAGGGGAAGTGACTGCGGCATCGCCAACGTCAACGTGGGAACGTCAGGTGCGGAGATCGGCGGGGCCTTCGGAGGGGAAAAGGATACGGGGGGAGGCCGCGAAGCCGGCTCGGATGCCTGGAAATGGTACATGCGGCGCCAGACGACCACCATCAACTGGTCGGGGGAATTGCCCCTCGCCCAGGGAATTCGTTTCGGCGATCGATGAGGCGGCAGGCAGTCAGACGTCCTCACATGCGCTTTTTCTCCCGTTGTGCAG
>JAAYUJ010000063.1 GCA_012517775.1 Deltaproteobacteria bacterium | reverse complement strand
TTCCGTTCCAGAGCATGTCATGACCGCAACAGACCTCGTCGTCAGAGACGACCGGTTCGATACCTGCCGCGTTGAGAACCCTGAGCACCTTTCGGCTGACGGAGAGACTGTCTACCCCGATGTCACGAAAGATGACCTGAAAGTATGGCATACAGCCAACGAAGAAGAAGGTGTCGCCTTTTTCCGCGATTCGGCCTGATTCCTTCGCCCAGTCGGTTTTCTTCTGATGGATCCCCTGGGTCTGAAGCTCCATGACGCTCTGGAGCATGCCGTGATGGGCGAGGACAGGCTTGACCCCCCGCCTCGTGGCCTCCTCACGGATCGTTCGCATGAATTCGGGAAAGTTGATGTTCGTCGGGCAGCGTTCGAAACAGCGGCTGCACGTCAGGCAGGACCAGAGCTCCCGGTCGTTGAGGAGTTCCTCCCCCATTTCCAGCAGAGCCTTTTCCACGATGAGGCGAGGTGAAAAAGAGGGGGTGACTCTGGAGACTGGGCAGCTGCCGGTACACACGCCACAATCCAGGCAATAATAGGTTTGATAAGCCCTTACGGCTTCTTCAATACTCATGCGGCCACTCCCAGTGGAGATTTTCCGAGTGCTTTGATCTTGTTGGTAAAATCCGTCACGATTCCGGCGAAGCGAGCGCCTTCCGCCGATGAGACCCATTCCAGGGCCAACCGTTTATTGTCGATCCCCATGAGGGAGAGGAGCTCTCGGGTCAGGTCCACAGTGCGGCTCGCTTTTTCATTACCGTCCAGGTAATGACAGTCGCCGATATGTCAGCCGCTTATGAGGACACCGTCCGCTCCAAGCTGGAAAGCCTTGAGAATAAAGTCCGGAGAGACGCGGCCCGAGCACATGACCCGGATAACCCGGATGTTTGGGGGATACTGCAGCCGGCTCACTCCCGCCAGATCAGCTCCGGCATATGCACACCAGTTGCAGCAGAAGGCAATGATTTTCGGTTCGAACTCCTCCGTCATGGTCTTTCCTTCCTTGAAGCTCAAGAACGACTTTTCTGCTTCCCGCAGCGCGCCTTGCAATCATCCCGGACATGGGGATCACATGGCCGCATGCACGTTTCTGATCAGGAATCTCCTTGGAATCTCTCCCTCCATCATCCCCGCCGCGGCAAAATCCTTCGCTGGGGCAATCCATCCTCGGGGAGGATGGGCAAGGAACCGGTCAGTCCACTTCGTACTACTTGCCCAAAGCCGCCTCGACCATGGTGAGAACCTCTTGATCGTTGAAGTGACGGATGGCCGCGGCACCGGTCGGACACGCAACAGCGCAGGCTCCGCACCCTTTGCACAGGGCCTCCTGAATCTCAGAGATGCGCATGTCTTCTCCGATTTCAATCAACTGAGGAGCTCCATACGGGCAAACCTCCACACATTTTCCGCACCCGCGGCAAAGGGACTGGTCCACATGGGCCACAACCCCTTCCACATTGATGCTCTTCTGGGCGAGGATGGTTGCTGCTCGCGCCGCTGCAGCCTGAGCCTGGGCTATGCTCTCATCGATCGGCTTGGGGTAGTGGGCGAGTCCGCACACAAAAACCCCGTCTGTGGCGAAGTCCACGGGTCTGAGCTTCATGTGGACTTCCAGGAAAAAATTGTCCTGGCTCACCGGAACTTTGAAAAGCTGGGCCAATTTCTCGATTTCACGGGTTTCTATGGCGGAAGCCAGAGTGATGAAATCCGGCCTGAGTATGATGGGGCGCTGTAGTATATGATCGATGACGGTCACTTCGATCACTCCCCCATCCCGCTCCTTCACCACGGGTTTGTTTTCCAGATCATAGCGAATGAAGAGAACCCCGCGTCGCCGCGCCTCCTTGTACAAGTCCTCTCTTTCTCCGTATGTACGAATGTCTCTATAAAGGATATATACATCCGTTTTCGGATTGCGCTCTTTGAGCTCAATGGCCTTTTGTACGGAAAAGGTGCAGCAGATTCTGCTGCAGTGAGGGCGGTGAGGTTCCCGTGACCCGACACATTGAATGAAAACGGCGCACCGGGCCTGCTTCACCAAATCGCTCTCCCATGCTCCGTCCAAATCGTGCCAGCAGAAAATCCGGTCGTTCTTGCCATAGAGGTACTCGTCCGGCTTAACTGAATGGGCTCCGGTGGCGAGGATGGTCACACCATGCTCCACTTCACGGGTGTCCCTTCCATCCACGGATGTGATCACCGACCGGAAATTTCCCACATAGCCGGTAGCGGCCGTTACTTCGGAGCGAAGGTGCACCTCTATGTTTCCATGCCGGTTGACCTCCTCCAACAAGTCCGCCAGGTACTCATCGACCCGCTCGCCCTTCCAGGTGGTGTGTATCTTCTGTGCATGTCCCCCGAGGTAGTCTTTCTGCTCAATGATGTGCGCCTTGAAACCCTGCCTGGCCAGAGTGAGTGCGCTGACCATACCGGCTATTCCACCACCCACTACAAGGGCTGCCGGAGTGACCGACACGGAGGGCATGGGAAGCGGTTCGATGAGTGCTGCTCGCGCAACGGCCATGCGAACCAGGTCTTTGGCTTTCTCCGTGGCGGCATCCGGGTCCGTCGCGTGGACCCATGAGCACTGGTCGCGAATGTTCGCCTGTTCAAAGAGGTACTTGTTCAACCCGCTGTTACGCATGGTCTCCTGAAACAGGGGCTCGTGAGTCCTCGGAGAACAGGCGGCCACAACCACCCGGTTCAGGTTCTGCTCCCTGATGACGTTCACAAGCCTGTCCTGAGCGTCCTGGGAGCAGGAAAAGAGGTTTTCCTGAACATAGACCACATGGGGTAGAGTGGAGGCATACTCCGCTACTTCAGGAACCCGAACCACACTGGAGATGTTCACACCGCAGTTGCAGACGAATACTCCAATGCGAGGCGGCTCCAAGCTCACATCACGCTCTTCGGGGAACGTCTTCTCTTTGACCAGGGTGTGACGGGACAAAGCCAGACGGCTTGCGGCCGCCCCGGCGGCAGCGGAAGCCTCCATGACCGATACGGGAATATCCTTGGGTCCCTGGAGAACACCGCAGACGAACACCCCGGGTCTGGATGTTTCCACAGGACTGAAGCTGCTGGTGACCGCGAAATTGTAGTGGTCCAGTTCAATACCGAGTCTGTGAGCCAGCTCATGGATCTCAGGAGGTGATTCAAGACCCACGGAGAGCACCACCAGATCGAAATCCTCCTCGGCTATCTCTCCTGATTCCGTCACATAGGCCAGACGGAGATCCTCCGTTTCAGGACGGGGATCAACGCTGTGGATCCGGGAGCGAACGAAGCGAATGCCGCTCTCCTCGGCACGCCGGTAGTATTGCTCGAACTCCTTGCCGTAAGTCCGCATGTCCATGAAGAAAATAGCTGTTTCCAATCCCTCCTTCGAATGCTCTCTGGCGATCATGGCCTCCTTGATGGCATACATGCAGCAAACGCCGGAGCAATAACCGTTGTCGCAGTGATTGATATCTCTCGATCCCACGCACTGGAGCCAGGCGATCTTTCTTGGCTCGTGCTCCGCCGCCGCCTTCGCTCCAAGACGGACCAGCTTCCGTTCACGATCGATAATCTGTTCGCTCAGGGATAACCAGCGAGCAATCTCCGGATCTCCGCTCCCCGTGGCTCCGTGCTCCTCGACAATCTCCGCGGTTGTTCTCCCGTGTTTCTCTTCCAGCTGCGCAGCCTGCTTCCTGAGCTTACTCAGTTCCTTTTCCAGTTCTCCCATCTGTGCCCGAAGAACCATGGAAGAAGGACGTTCCAGGTGGCCGGCCGTCGGCCCGCCGGCGCTGAGAATCCTCTCGAATTCCATGGCTGTCACTACATTGGGGTGAGACGCGTACGCATAGGAGTCAAAACGGGAGGGATCAAAAGACTGAAAGCCAGCTGCGAGAATCACCGCTCCAACATCGAGATCGAATACTTTCTCCTTTTCCTCGTAGTTGATGGCATCAGCCGGGCAGATCTTCGCGCAGATGCCGCATTTCTTGCCGTGTCCCAACTGTCGGCAGTTTTCCGCGTCGATGGCATAACCGGATGGAATCGCCTGTGCGTACAGCTTGTAGATTGCCTTGCGATTCCCCAAGCCTGCGTTATAAGCATCCAGCACAACGGTTGGGCATTTCTCACTGCATGCGCCGCAGGAAATGCACTTCTCCAGGTCAACATAGCGGGGCTTCTGCCTGATCTTTGCCAGGAACGCACCCTCTTCACCGTCCAGACTCACAATCTCGGAATTAGTGAGGAGATTGATGTTGAGATGCCGGCCGACCTCGACCAGCTTCGGCGAGAGAATTCACATGGCACATTCGTTGGTGGGAAACGTCTTGTCGAGCTGAGCCATGCCGCCCCCAATAGCAGGGCGCTTTTCCACCAAATGGACGTAATAGCCGGAATTCGCCAGATCCAGGGCGGCCTGAATGCCCGCAATTCCTCCACCGACCACCAGAACCGAACCGATGGTCCCATTGCCGTGTTGCTGAGTCATCAGATTTCCTCCTGAACGCCTATGGGCTGAGAGGGAATGGTCCTTCTCATGAAATACCGGACGGCAACCCGATGATGGTTGCAGTCAGTAGATGCTGGTCTCTTTGATTGGATTTGAGGTCCCAGTGGACAGTGGGATGGATAGGTGCCTGTCACTCAGAGATCAGTTCGCAACGATGATGGATCATCTTGAGCTCAACCGATGGGAAAGAGAAGAATCCACTGCAGCGCGATCCTTGGGAACTCCAGTTGACAGATGGATTTTTACACAGAACACGTTCGGAGACAAGACAAAAAGCACGCTTCATGGCCCTTCGGTTTCATTCCAGACCATGAAGCAAGATCTCCGATATTGGAATGTTGTGGGACCGATATTTTGTCTGATGCGAGGTTATCGCACTCTCTCAACAAGTAAGTCGGAATTCCAATCCCGACAGCGTTTTCACCCGGATGTCGGATATGGAAACCCGACCTGCGAGGCAGTCGTCACCAGGACTTCTTGAGAAGTTACCGGGTATCCACAAGATGATGCATGATCTTGGCAAATGTGCAGGAGGATACACCTGCCGGTGATGGTGGATACACATGGCCGGGCTTCATGAATGAGCAAGGGAGGAAAGAATCCTGCGGCGAAGCCTGTTTCGTCCCGCCTTCCCCATAGGGCTCCACGCCTTAACACTTGCATCCCTCTGGTCAACTCCCTTATAGTGACCCCAACGAATCAGGAACAGTTGTTTCATTGAACCATTGGAACGTTCGGTTTGTGCAGCGAAACCCATTCATTCAAGGGGGTCGATAGATATGGCGGTTGCCAGGAAGATGCTCCAGTTTATGGAGAGCGGGTCATGGATCCGAAAGATGTTCGAGGAAGGGACTCGCCTGAAAAAAATACACGGGGAAGAAAACGTCTTCGATTTCAGTTTGGGAAATCCCAACGTACCACCCCCGGACATTGTCGAGGAAACCCTCCTGAAGGTGGTGCGTCAAGAACTGCCGGGAAAGCATGGGTACATGCCCAATGCAGGACTGCTGGAAACACGGTCTGCCGTTTCTGCCTATCTGAGCAGAGAACACTGCATTTCCATCGCGGCCGATAACATCGTGGCCACCTGCGGCGCAGCAGGTGCACTCAATATCATTTTCAAGTCCCTCCTCGATCCCGGAGACGAAGTCGTCGTTCCCGCCCCCTACTTTGTAGAATATGGATTCTACGCCGACAACCACGGGGGTACACTCAAGACAGTTCCCACAAGAGAGGATTTCAGTCTGGACTTGGACAGGATGGACAACGCAATCGGTCCGCAGACCAAGATCGTTCTCATCAACTCACCGAATAATCCCACCGGACAGATCTATCACTCTGATGCCATTATGGAGCTTGGACTCATTCTCACCCGAAAAAGCTCTCAATATGGCAGAGCCATTTACCTCGTCTCCGATGAGCCTTACCGGAAGATCGTCTACGACGGCCACTCGGTTCCTTGCATTTTTTCTCATTATTCCAATAGCTTGATCGCCACATCCTATTCCAAGGACCTGTCCCTGCCGGGAGAGCGGATCGGCTTCGTGGCTGTACATCCAGGCGCGGAAAGCGTTCAGCAGCTCATGGGATCGTTGGCCCTTGCCAATCGGATCCTCGGCTTCGTGAATGCGCCGGGACTGATGCAGCGGCTGATCGTGGAATTGCAGGGAGTCTGTGTCGATGTGGAGATTTACCGCCGCAAAAGAGACCGGTTTGTAACAGGATTGAAAGCGGCGGGTTACGACCTGGTTGTTCCCCCTGGGGCATTCTATCTGTTTCCCACAAGTCCGATTCCGGACGACGTTCGGTTCGTCCGCATGCTTCAGGAAGAACAGATCCTTGTAGTCCCGGGAAGTGGTTTTGGAGGGCCCGGCCATTTTCGCATCGCCTATTGCGTGGACGATGGGACGATTGAGCGGGCGATGCCCGGATTTCAGCGGGCAATGGATCGGGCAGGAAGCATGAGTTAGGAGATGTGCCATGGAAAAGAGGATATTTGTGAAGAAAGGGCAGAAAGCAGGAGGCGGGAGGTCCTATCTCAAGCTTCTCATGTGGTCTGTAGCGGCCCTCATCATCCTTATCCTGCTGATTCCTCTGGGAACACGCAAGAAGAACGGAGTCGAAATCACCCCAAAACAGGCGCCGGAAAAAGGTGTGGTCTTCAAGGAAATCCCAAAGTCTCCCCCGTCACCATTGGAAGAGGAAAAGCAGCCTGATGGTATTCCGGGATTCATTCCTTTTGACAAGAGTCCGGAAGCTATCGATCCTTCGCGTGGGAAAAGCCTTTCGGAATCGCAGCCTGCCGGCAACCTTCCTGGACCGCCGGAGAAGGCTACAGAGGCCGGACATTTAGCCGGGAAGCCTGACGTTCCTTCCGATGCGCAGCAAAAAGGAGCGGCCGACAATGTGACGCTGCCGACTGACGCCGTCTCGCACTCTTCCAAGGGTGCGAAAACAGCACTGTCGACGGAGCAACCCCTTCAGGTGGAGAAGCCAAAGGAGGCGTCACACAAGCCTGTAGACAAAGGTGTCGCTGCGGCGGACTCCACCGGGAAGCTTGCGAAGGCCACAGCTCCCCCTCCCAAAACTGCCAAGCCTGCCGGTACAGACGGGGCTTCTCCTTCTGAAGGGGCAAAGCCAGCAATTGCCGGGCCTCTCATGTATTCCGTCCAGGTGGGCTCCTTCAAGGAGAAGAGCAACGCCGAAGAGATGCAGCGAAACCTTCAGAATAAAGGATATACTGTTCAGGTCAAATCCCGCAGGGACCCGAAGCTTGGTCAACTCTATGTGGTCCAACTCGCTCCCGTGCCGAACCTGAGTAAAGCAAGTACTCTGGTTGAGCAGATCCGTCGGGAGGACAAGGTCAAGCCTTTCATCGTCAAAGTAAACGCAGGAGAATAAAAAGAAGAGAACCGCCCGCTTTCTCACAAGCGGACAGTCATGAACCCGGGTGTATTTCCCATGAGGAATCACCCGGGTTTTCACTTGGAAACGGAGTTGACGGTCTGCAACCAGTCGCGCTCAGCAGCCGGCTACTTCCCCGCGTACTTGGGTTGTCGTTTCTCGAACATGGCGGAAAGAGCCTCCATGTGATCTTCCGTATAGTGGCAGAGGGACTGGTAGCCGGCTGCTTTATCCATAATTTCGGGCAAGGTGGAGAACTGTCCAGCCCGGAGAAGCCTCTTGGTCAACCTCAATGCCTGCGGCGGCTTGGATGCAATCTTAGCCGCTATCTCATGAGCCTTTGTCATGAGCTGGTCATGGTCGACCACATGACTCACCAGGCCCATGCTCAGAGCTGTCTCCGCATCGATGGATTCCGCTGTGAAAATGAGCTCGCAGGCACGTCCCATTCCTATGGTTCTGGGGAGTGTGTATGCGCTCCCATCTCCCGGAATCAGCCCGACGTTGAGAAACGTCTCCCCAAAAACCGCCTTTCGCGAGGCGATGCGAATATCACATACGAGAGCAAGTCCGCATCCCGCTCCAACGGCTGCACCGTTTACCGCGGCGATGGTAGGCGCCTCGACCCCGAAGACGGTCAGCAGAACATCCTGAATGTTGTGCCGGTAGTTCTCCATGATCTCAGCCGGACTCCCGTGGAACATGCCCTTTCTCTCCTTCATGTCCTTCACATTTCCCCCTGAGGAGAAAGCGGGGTCAGCGGCGGACACCACCAGCACCTGGATGTCCCTGTTCTCATTGACGTGCTGGCACACGGCTTTGACTTCGGCGATGATCTCTGGATGGGTGATGGCGTTGCGAATGTCCGGGCGATTCAGTGTCAGAGTGGCGACACCACCTTCGACGTGGAAAAGGACTTCTTTGAACTCCATGGCAATCCTCCGTAATCACTTCTCATCTCTAGACAGGACTTCTTGA
>JAAYUJ010000491.1 GCA_012517775.1 Deltaproteobacteria bacterium | reverse complement strand
TTCGACGGGAGAATATACGGGATGAAGAGCTTAGAGTAACCTCCTGCGCTTTTCTATTCCGGGCAAACGGGAGGGAGTAAAAACGAATTGTGGTTACGCAATGGTTACGCAAACAAAAAAGGCTTCCAGGGCAAAACCTGCAAAGCCTTGATTTTCCTGGAGCCGGCGATGGGATTCGAACCCGCGGCCTGCTGATTACGAATCAGCTGCTCTACCCCTGAGCTACGCCGGCTCTGAAGTTGAGATGCCTTATATCATGCGGTTTTGTAAGCGGTCAAGTTCAAAGCCAGAGCAGTCAGGATATGCAAGAGCAAGCCAAATGGAGCAGACCATTTGTTCCATTTCCACTCCCTTTCCTTTGCTCTCCCATCGCAATCTGCGACGCCTGGTTCGTTCTCATTAAAACCCTGATGACTACTCATCCAGTCAGTGTAAGGTGAGATGGGAGTTTACCATACACGCGCCATTCCTCTCAATTGACCCATGATTGCCCCATCCTGGGTCCTTTCACTTCTGGGGGCGGCGAATGTTCCCATCCTGAAATGTTATAACGCGAACGGACAGGTGCTGAACTTTTTGAATCGAGGTGTTTAAGGTCCTTCTAGGAAAAACCAATGAAGGGAGCACACCATGATTCGAGTCGTGTTCAGCCCGGAGATCATCGATGCCCTGGACTATGAGCGATACCATCGTCCGAGCCCAACGGTTCAACGGAAGATGGAAGCTCTGTATCTGAAAAGCACGGGCATGCCCCACAGGGAGATCTGTCGAATCTGCCGGATCTCGAAGACCACTCTGGCAGCCTATCTGAAGCAATATCGCGATGGCGGCCTGGAAGGTCTCAAGATATTACGCTACAAAGGGCAGCCCAGCCGACTTCTCGATCACAAGGACAGCCTTGAAGCATACTTTAAGGAGCATTTGCCTCGCACAACCGCAGAGGCACAGGACGCCATCGAAAAGATCACCGGAATCAAACGCTCTCCCACTCAGGTCAGAGCCTTTCTCAAGCGCATTGGAATGAAGTGACGCAAGATACGCGCAATCCCTGGCAGGGCCGCAGATCCGGACAAGCAGGAAGAGCAAGAAAATTTCAGGCAAACAGAGCTTGAGCCGAGACTGGCAGAGGCCAAACAAGGAAAGCGAGTCGTGCTCTTCATGGATGCCGCTCATTTCGTCTACGAAGCCTTTCTGGGGATGATGTGGTGCTTTGTGAGGATGTTTATCCTCTTCCCATCAGGACGGAAGCGCTTCAATGTTCTCGGTGTCCTCAATGCCGTCTCGAAGGAAGTTCTCACACTAACCAATGAAACCTACATCAATGCGGAAAGCGTATGCCAACTCCTGCTCCAGGTTGTCCAGTACTATGGCTCGAAGCCCATCACCATCGTCTTGGACAATGCCCGCTACCAGAGGTGCGCCTTTGTGCAGTCCTTCGCCGCTGACCTGGGAATCGAACTCCTCTTTCTGCCATCCTACTCGCCACAGCTCAATTTGATCGAGCGCTACTGGAGGTTTCTGCGCAACAAGTGCCTTTACTCCAAGTTCTACCCCGATTTTGCTCAATTCAAGAGGGCGATCCAGCGGTGTATCACCCTTGCCCCTTATGAGTATGCCAACGAGCTGGAATCTTGGATGGCTTGGAATTTTCAGTCATTCCAAAAAGTCAAGATTTTAGCCGTTTAGAGTATAAATGACGCTTCTTAGAAACCTTATATCGGAGTTTCAGCTATATCGTGGAATCCTGTATTATCTTCCTGACCTATGATAAATTTAAAAACTTGGGTCATGGAGAAACGGGCAGGAAGCGCGTTGAAGCCTTCATGGATGCGGTGGAGAAAACCCAGCTGTCTGCATCCCTGAGCCAGGCGGTTTACGACCTGTTCGCCAGGAATGTGGTCGGCGGCAAGTCTTTCACTCACAGTCATCTGTTCGGGCTT
>JAAYUJ010000062.1 GCA_012517775.1 Deltaproteobacteria bacterium | reverse complement strand
GAGTAGTGGAGTCCCATCAGAATGACGAAGCCGATGGCCATGGTCCCGAGACTGACAAGTACTTCGATGAGGGTAAAACCCCGGTTAGTAGTTCCAACCTTCAGGCATTTCAACATTGATTCTCCCTACGCTTGAAACGGTCACATTTCCGTCTTCCCAGGAGCTGTCGGTGGACCCGACCCTGATTGTTCCGTAGGAAGCAGGAAGACCCCTGCTGCCGAAACGAAGAGATGCATCCTGTTTGATCTCTACGCCCTGATATTCCTGTCCAACATTGATTGACTCGAGAAGAGTGTCATTTGCGCCAAGAGCCGAGTCGTCGTTCTGATCCAGGAAGGCCTGAATGGTATCGGTGCTGCTGTACGCTACCACTGCGCAACTGGTATGCTTCTCGATGGCCTGCATCTGCGCCTGTTTCAGGAGCCATGCGACTCTTTTCAATGCCGCCTGGCAGCGCTGGCGCTCGAGTGTCCCGCTGAAGCCCGTGTAGCCGACGCCGATGAGAATGGCCGCAATCGCGACCACCACAACGAGCTCGACAAATGTGAATCCCCGCTCTTGAGAGAGCAGCAGAGGACGCTGGCGCATGGAGTACGCTCCTCCCAGGCTTATTGCTGCCTGATGGTTATGGTGTAAGAAAAAAGGACCTGAGCTCCCGAAGAATCCGCTGCAAGCAATTCCACCGGAAAACTGCCTGCGGCTTCCTTGGGAACAGTCCAGTGGAGCTGTCTCTTCCCACTGTCGATGATCATCCCCTCGGGACCTCTTTTCAGAGACAAGTTGACCGCTTCGCCGTCTTTGTCCGCCGATTCAAACGTAGCCAAGTATTGCCCCTTTTCATCCAGACTTTCTTCCAGCTTGCGCACGGTCGGGGGAGCATTCTGGACAGTGGCATAACCGCGCACCGCCCTGGATTCCTCTCTGCCTGCCCCGACGAAGACAAGCACCTCGATCTTGTCCCCTTTCCTGGTCTTGTGCTCCAGAGCAGGATCCGGTGATTCCTGAACCACCTCATCGTTCACCTTCCATCGGTAATACAGAGACTGTAGGGTGGGGGCGTTGTCCTGGAACTCCACCCTGGCGCTGACAGTGTCTCCAACCACCGGCGCGGCAGGTTCTATGGAAACGGACTTGACATCCAGGGAGTTGGCCTGGAGATCCTCCTGGCATGACGCGGAGGGTGCGAACCCCATGTGGTTCATTGCAGCAAGGATCAAGAGCAAGAACAGCCAAAGCCCCCGCCAGACTCCGCGGGATTTCGGATTCTCTCCGTAACGTGCCCCTATCATGTCTGAAGTGACTCCCTTCTCTATGTCGATCATTTAAAGATCCAGTCAAACAGCGAGAAGCCGATGGCACTGGGATTGGTAACACTGGGGTGGGACATGGTCGATGAGATGACCAGTTGGTCCACCGGAGCGTAGGAATAGTAACGTTTAGTCGCCGCGATGGTGAAATTCTGGGTGCCTGCCCCGGAAATGGAGATGCGGTATCCCTTGCCTGTCTCATAGGTTGTTTGAGAGCACTGGCCGCAATTGGACAGGCATCGGGTATCCGCCCCCGTATAGAGTGATGCCAGGCACCCAACAGTCCCAGCATACCACCCGTTCCTTTCGAAGAAGACCTCCTGATCCATCCTTGCGTTCATGAGTGCCGTGACACCATCGCTCTGGTTGGTGCGGTTCATGTAGTTCACGTAGGCGGGGATGGCTACGGTACTGAGGATCGCCATTATGCCGACGACAACCATCAGTTCAACCAGGGTGAAACCCCTTTGGTTCGACATCTTCATTCGCAATTTCCTATTCCACTGGAATTTCACTTGTTTTCTCCCTTCTTGAGACTCTTTCCAGGGATGGTGAAAGTCAAACCGGCCATATGGCACGTCGGTGCACAATCTGGCGCTAGAGTTTCTTTCGGATCAATCGTGTTTTTTCTTGAAGGTTTTCTTGAGGCTCAGGAGGGGGAAGTGACCGCATTCTGTAAAAAGGTTCCACATTAGTCCTGTACGCATAGTGGACAGTGCAGAGACGAAGCCTTATCGTTCTGGATAAGAATTGTTGAATGTGAAAAGAAGTCGTCTCCCGGTACAAACCGAGATGAAACAGTACAATTTCTCAATAGCTGGGTCGGGATTCCAATCTTCACACTCACTTCGAAAAAATGTGTCGGGTATGGAAACCCGACCTACTGAGTTGTATAGGCTTGGGTTATTGGGAAGTTGCCCTAGAGCACAATAAGTGATCGAGAATACTGAATTACGGATTTTGTCGCAATGGCACGAAAATTACGTTTGGGACTTTTGTGAGACCCTCAGAATCGAGCAAAGCGGGTTTTACGGAGCAAGCCTGTATCCGGAATACTCAAGATGAAATGGAGGCGGTTCGGCTGACGCATACTAGGCCGCTACAGCCTGATGAGCAACAGGCCAGTGGCTAAACTGATTTCTAGACAAAAAGGAGGCCTGATATGGAACATGAAGCTTCTCTCGATATTTTTTGTAGTGCTCTTGAAGTGAAGGAGAAGAAGAAGGCGTTGTATGAGGGTGCAATGAAGGCATGTCCCGACCAGGTCGGTGTCGAGACCTTCCGCATCCTGAGAGATGCCGAGAGCGAGGGTATTGCGCACCTTCAGAAGGTCTACGAGGAGATGAAGAAAGGAAAAGCCTCGGAGGAGGCATGTCGCCTTGTAAGCTTTGAGGGAGAGGAAAAGAGGGATTTTCTTAAAAATGTTGCGGCCGAGCAGAAGAAGGTATCCAGGGCCTGTTCCGACGACGTTGCCGCCATAGAGAGCGGCCTCAAGCTCGAGGACGCGAGCATGAAGCTGTTCGACCAGCAGTTGAAAAGCACTTCTGATCCATTGCTCCGAGAGTTTCTGGAGCGGGTGATAGCTGAAGAAAGAAGGCATTACATCATGCTGGCCGATTTGAAATTCTATTACGTTGATACCGGAAATTGGTTTCTGGAAAAGGGTCGGCAGACTCTGGACGGAGCGGGGGCCGGTGCTTAGAGAATATTTCCATGAGTGGCGCTCCAAAAGGCACTCGGTACCGTCACCCACGCAGGAGCGGGTGTCCGGGAGTCGCCTGGCAGCTGGATTCCCGCTGAAGCTTGTCCGCGCAGGTCTTGGGTTGCGGCATGCGGTAATGGTGTCCGCAGCCCCTGTTATGATTCTGTGATCGCTCAATGTTGCACGGAAAATCCTGTTGGTGTCGCAATACACTTTCATGGCAATGACACATTACCCGACCTGAGACTACTTTCATGTTCTCTAATGAGGTACCCAACCTGTAATTGGGAGTGCGGAATGGCGGAGTGGGTCGGTTTTCTCACCCGGCTCTGTGCTATCCGCACTGATGATCTGATGTACCCGCCAGGAGGGAGAGTACTTTCTCAACAAGTAGGTCGGGATTCCAATCCCGACAGCCTTTGCTCCAGTGTGTCCGGTATGGAAACCCGACCTGCAAAGCTGTCGTTACCTGGACTTATGGAGAGGTCAATGCTGTTGCATTCTTGAACGACGGTATCGGGTCCCGCTTCAATGAGGGATGCCTTTTCACAGGGAGTGGGTTCGGATCTGCCGACAGGCGGGTTCTCAAAGGAAGAAACTGGAAAAAAAGGACACAGGAGACTTTGACATGAAGCAACGGTCTTTGTTTCTCTTTCTGGCGCTCGCAGCAAGTGCGCTGCTGCTCCAAAAGCCCTTACCCATGCACGCCGCCCCGAATCCACCCTCTGAAGGCGACTCCCTTCCGGAAATGAGACTTCCCGTTCCCCAGAAGGCAGAGGAGTTGGACTATCTTGGAATCAGCCGGAAGGATTTTTTCACAATTCCGGAAGTAAAAGCTGAACTGGTCATTGTGGAAGTCTTCAGCATGTACTGCCCTCATTGCCAGAAGGAAGCTCCTGCTGTAAATGAGCTCTACAAAATGATCGAGGCGGATCAGGAACTGAAGAGGCGTATTAAGATCATCGGGATTGGCGCCGGGAATTCGACGTATGAAGTGGAGACATTCAAAAAGCATTATTCAGTCCCTTTCCCTCTTGTGCCGGACCCCGACTACAAGACCCACGATGCCATTGGAAAAGTCAGGACTCCTCATTTCCTGGTGGTGCGGCTCCAGGCTGATGGTTCTCACAAAGTAATATACTCCCAGGCAGGTGGTTTCGGAGAACCGAAAGAGTTCCTCAATCTTTTGCTGAGTAAATCCAAAATGAAATAGAAGGGGTGGCTCACCATGATGAAGATGTTGATCGTTTTGATCTGCGCTTTTGCCATTATTGCTGCAGACTCCACATTCGCGGGCAATACCTCCGAGGGTTTCAAGGACAGTATCTTCCAAACGCAAAACCTGAAGCCCATCGACAGTCAATCCCCCATCAAGATTGGGGATAAGGCGCCGGATTTCACGTTGCCGTCGATCGGCGGAACTCAGGTGAGCCTCGGCAGTTATATCGGCAGGAAGAACGTGGTGCTCTCTTTTGTGCCGGCCGCCTGGACGCCGGTCTGTTCCGAGCAGTGGCCCGGGTACAATATCCTCAAGGATGAATTCGAACGACTTGAGACTGTCCTCCTGGGTATTACCACGGATAACATACCCACTCTATTTGCCTGGACGGAGCAGATGGGGGGGGTATGGTTTCCCGTGCTGTCCGACTTCTGGCCCCACGGCGCTGTTTCTCGTGAATACGGGATTCTCAGATCATCCGGAGTATCGGAAAGGGCCCTGTTTCTCATCGATAAGAGGGGCATAATCCGTTATATGGATATTCACGACATCAATGAAAGACCGAGCACGGAGCAACTCATGAAAGAGCTCGCAAAACTCAAGGAATAGTCTCTGCGCCATTCTCATGGAAGACTTTCCATATGTTGGCGTGAATCATGGTGACTTTTGAATGAGTCGAGGTGACGACAGATTTGTGTGGCGGATTTCTTTACCCGACACTGTGGAGCAAAGGCCGTCGGCTTTTGAAGACCGGCCTGCTGATTGAGAGAGCTCATCCCATGATGCGTGGAAATGAGTCGGCAACAATTATGGAGAAAACAGCCAAGGAGAGGTGAAGATGGCAAAAAAGCAAAGGCACCTAGTGAGGGGAGTATGTCCGCATTGTGCTTGCGGCGATGTATCCTTCGTGCCCTCCGAGGAGATGAGAAAGAAGTACATCGGACCGGAGGAGGAAATAGAAATCCTTTGTCCCACTTGCGGCACGAAGCACAAGGGTAAACTGGTCATAGAGGAAGAGAAGGAACAGGCGTGAGGTACCTGCGTGATTCGGCGTGCTCAGTCGAATCGTGGGTGGTCTGCAAGTCTTCAGGGACTTGCCGTTTTTATCAACGGGGGGAGGAGAATATGAAGACACCTGCACATTGTCCAGGATGGGAGAGTTTCAAGAATCTGAGCTCCTTCGTGTGCAAATGCCCTGAGTGCGGAAAGGAAAAGGAGATTTTTTCAGACGAGTTTCACAAGGCCCATGTGTGCTCAGGGTGCGGGAAAGAGATCGACTTCTCGAAATGTGCCATCGAAGGTTCAGCGGGGAAGCCGACTCCGTAGAGACTGACTCAAGACTCCTTATCCATTGTCACCCGGGCGAAAGCCGGGGTCCAGAATGGTTGGAAAAGACCGGATTCCGGCTTTCGGTGCAACGAGGTTCTACGGCGTTTGAGGGCTTATCAAACAGCCTTTTGGTTTGCTCCATAAGCCAACTGATTGGCTGATTCCTTCTGGTCCGCGCAATTCTCTCCCGCCTGCACACCTTCATTGGGGGGAACAGGGTCCCATCCCGCAGCTGAGATATCTTGCCTTAAGTTACTAAAACCATATTTGGAGCTGAATGATGCCCAATCGACTCATTAACGAAAAGAGCCCTTATCTCCTGCAGCACGCGCATAATCCAGTGGACTGGCATCCTTGGGGAGAGGAGGCTTTCCAAAAGGCCGGCAGCGAGGATAAGCCTGTTTTTCTCTCCGTGGGGTATGCCACATGCCACTGGTGTCATGTGATGGAGCACGAGTCGTTTGAAGATGAGGATGTGGCGGGACTCCTCAACGAACATTTCGTTTCCGTCAAGGTTGATCGGGAAGAGCGCCCGGACGTCGATCACATCTACATGACCGTCTGCCAAACCCTCACAGGGAGAGGGGGGTGGCCGTTATCCATTATCATGACTCCAGCCGGGAAACCGTTCTTTGCAGGGACGTATTTCCCCAAATCCAGCCGCATGGGATTGCCCGGCTTTGTGGATATTCTCCGGCAGGTTGCCGACCTCTGGAAAAAGGATCGGGGCCGTCTGGCCCATATTGGAGAAGAAATCACCCGCGCCATACAACCTGGGAAACAAACTGGAAATGGAGCTCGCCTTGGCCTGGACGTTCTCCGGAAAGGATATGCTCAACTCCGGTCCTCGTTCGATGAGAAATGGGGAGGATTCGGCAGTGCTCCAAAGTTTCCCACGCCGCACCATCTCACGTTTCTTCTGAGGTGGCACAGGAGGAACCCTGATTCTGACGCCCTCGGAATGGTGGAGAGGACCCTCCAGTCCATGCGCGCCGGTGGACTTTTCGATCAGTTGGGTTTTGGATTCCATCGTTATTCTGTCGACGAGCGATGGCTGGTACCGCATTTTGAGAAGATGCTCTACGATCAGGCGATGCTGGCGATGGCTTACATTGAAGCCTTCCAGGTTACGAGAAAACCCCAATACGAACGTGTGGTTCGCGAAATCTTTGAGTATGTGCTGAGAGACATGACGGATCCCATGGGTGGTTTTTGCTCCGCAGAAGATGCAGACAGCGAGGGGAAGGAGGGATTGTTCTATGTGTGGACCCCGCAGGAGGTTCGAAGCGTATTGGGTGAAGAAAAAGGGGAGATCTTCTGCAACTGTTTTGACGTGAGTTCTCCTGGGAATTTTGAAGAGGGGAGGAGCATTCCCCATATCACCAGACCCCATGAGATCCATGCCCAGAGATATGGAATGACTCCCGCTGACCTGGAGAGTCTTCTTGAAGAGTGCAGAAAAGAGCTCTTTTTGGCGAGGGAGGAGAGAATCCATCCTCTCAAGGATGACAAGATACTCACATCATGGAATGGGTTGATGATAGCAGCTCTGGCCATGGGATATCAGGTCCTGCGCGATGCCGCACACCTTGCCGCCGCCCGGAAAGCGGCCGATTTTGTCCTCGAAAGGCTCAAGAGCCCCTCGGACAGGTTGTATCGTCGCTACCGGGGAGGGGATGTCGCGAATCCCGGCTATGCGGACGACTATGCTTTTCTGATTTGGGGACTCATTGAGCTCTATGAGGCGACATTCGAGACCATCTATCTGGAAAACGCCATCGCACTTCAGCGCACCATGCTGCATCATTTCTGGGATGAGGAGCACCATGGCTTCCGATTCACTGCAGATGACAGTGAACAGCTTATCGTAAGCGATCGAGAGATCTACGACGGAGCGACCCCATCCAGCAATTCGGTTGCTGCACTCAATCTCATGCGTCTGGGTCGCATGACCGGGGATGTCGCATGGGAGGAAAAGGCAGACCAACTGCTCAAAACATTCTCGAGCCTCGTCAGTGACTATCCCTCTGCGTACACTCAGTTTCTCAATGCGGTGGATTTTTCGCTGGGACCCAATAGGGAAATAGTCATCGTCGGCGAAGAGCAGAACCCGGAGACCTTCCACATGCTCGAGATGGTTCAGAGGAGTTTTGACCCTGGCCGTATCGTCGCATTCAAAGGGGTGGGGGGAAGCGAGGAAATCCCGGCGGGTCTGGCCCCTTTTGTGGGAGAATTGAAACCTCTCGATGGCAAAACGGCCGTCTATATATGTGAAAACTACTCATGCCGGCGCCCGGTGACCAGCCTGGATGAATTGAAAAGCGCTTTGTCCATTGACTAGGTGACGGCCAGGTGCCGTGGTTTTGTGGTGAAAATGCATGACTGGCAGGTCGGGATATACCTTCTCAATGAGAAGGTCGGGATTCCAATCCCGACAGCCTTTGCACGAAGGTGTCGGGTATGTAAACCCGACCTACGAAGTTGTCGATACCTGAACTTGTTGAGAAGTTACGTCGGGATTCGCTTTCGGACAGAAGAGGTTGGGCATGGGATCCCGACCTGTTCTATTCTATTGCTGGAGTTGACCCTACAAGATTTATGGGTATTGAACTTTTATTCAGGGCTGCTTTATGGCGGGATTAGTCCGGATAATGGCGGGTTTTAATGATTTATGGCGCGATTCTGGCTGATCTTTTTCCAGCCGGCTGAAAAGCTGTTCAGCCGTAAATCGGCTCAGCGTAACGAATGTCACTCTTCGCTGATTGTTGGCATGGGGATTGCTTCATACAGGGGGCACAAGAGAAACCAACTCTTTCCTCCTCAAAAGCTAACCGGTCCTAGCCCCTCCGGTTGGCTTTTTTTTGTCCTTTTTCCGGTTGCGCGCAAGCGTTCGTCTTGGCTATCAGGTGAAGATAGAGCATCTGGTTTTCATACCCGAGGCGTTTTGGTCCG
>JAAYUJ010000490.1 GCA_012517775.1 Deltaproteobacteria bacterium | reverse complement strand
TTAGGTTATCCGGTGAGTAGCGATTCCACGAGTCGCATGAGGAGGGCGTTCTTGTCTTCCTGTTCCGACAGGATCTCTTGTACCTCTACTTGCCAACGTTCGCAAAGAAAACTCATCACCGGTAACGTTCTTCGCTTTCCTGGAGCGCCTTCACTGTCTCTTTCCTCTGAGTGAGATCTCGAATGAGCCAATCCTGCACACTCACATAGCTCTTGGAGTCATCAACAGCAGCCATCGCATCGTGACGGATGCATGCGATTCAACCCCTCCCAAAGGCTATAGAGCGGACTCGCATTCGCGAGCCTGTTTCGCAGCCTGAAACTCCATCAGGCGGGTTTTGAAATCGTGGCGATCCTTCTCCGGCAAAAACAGCTCCACCGGTTTGCCCTCCAATGGATCACGGCTTGCCATTGACAAGGCAGGCGTAGTCAGGTTGGTTCCCTGAATGCTCCTCTCCACATTGAAAATGACGGAGGCATCGGGGATCAACTTAAACTCCCGACGACATTGACTGCACTCAACCTTTGAAGCAATGTCGGGAGGCGGTCAGCTCATCGTTTTCCCAGCGGAACTTGTGGTTTGCCGTCTTCACCTCTTCCAGAGCCGTCTCGAAGATGAAGACGCCAGATGCAACCAGCCCTGGAAATTCTGAATCTGCCCATCCAATGCCGAGGCTTTACAACTTCGACACTGTGCTGAATTCCAGCGATATGCGTGTGCAGATGCCCCTGACTCCATCCACGATGGGTATTGTCCAAGAAGCCCTTAAAGTGACTTCTTATCACCAGTCGGGGATATCGGGGTTTTGCAGAAGAGAGTTCCGGGGTATAAGAATCAAGTTCACTGTGGCATCCCTCTGAACGCCATTTCGGGGCGTTGTGGAAGATAAGCGGATACAAACCTGATGGGAGTATATTGCATTTGTGGAGGAACCAGGCGATGGCAGGATGTATGGAGTTGACCCGGGATATGCTGCGGTCACCGGTGGATTTGACTGTCGAAGAGACAGACCTCGATTTTTCCCTGGCCAAGGAAATCGCTGATGATCATGTAAGAAGGCATTGGAAGGATCCCATGCTCCTCGCATGGTTCGACGGGAAATCCGGAGCATTCTCTCCTCAGGTGGAATGCTGTGACGAGGCCAAGCCCGCATGGCTTGTCTATGCCGAATCGAGGGGAGGCGACGTCGTCATCGACATCAACCGGGAGGAGTATGTTTTCGTCTACAGGAGTGAATGCCTGTAAAGCAGCCGCGGCGATCACCGCAAGGAGAGGCAGAGACACTTGGATTCAGCTGCTCTTGGGATAATCGCGCTATCTTTCCCACCCATGGACACCGGACAAGATCCCGCTTGACAAAGAAGCTATGTTCGAGGAGAATTGTTCTCGGTTTTAAGAAAAGGCCAAAACCATCGTGAGGTGGGGACGGAAAGCCGCGGGTCTTCAGCTTCTTTTCCAGAAGATAGCCGGGTTGCCGAGGATGACATCGTCAGCGTCATACGAGGCAGCTCGGCATTTTTCGCTTTTTCGGCCTGAAACTCTTTCCCGCATAGCCGTCCCGTGAGACCTTCCAATAGTCCGGCCAATTGTCCACACGAAGGAGGTGATGATCAAAGAGAGACCGATAGGGGAAACAACTTGCAGATTCAGGCAAGGGTCAAACTGGAGGGGGGAATCGCGGACACATGAACGGGAGGAGAACGCTATGACAAAGAAGAGCATTCTTTCATGCACGGTTGTCTTGGTCTTTATATCTGCTGTGGGAGTCGCGGGGGCACAGACTCTCACTCCCAAACAGGAACTTGGAAAGCTTATCTTCTTTGATGAGAAACTTTCGCTCAACAAGAACCAGTCCTGCGCATCCTGTCACACACCGGAGGCGGGCTGGAGCGGGCCGGATGGAGCCATCAATAATGCTGGCGCAGTCTATGAAGGATCGGTCCCAGGCCGCTTCGGCAACCGCAAACCACCCAGTTCGGCATACGCCACCCAGAGTCCCATTCTTCACTTCGTCATCCAAAAGAAGGAAGCCTTGTTCATCGGGGGCAATTTCTGGGACGGGCGCGCCACAGGCGAAAGGCTGGGTAACCCGGCAGCCGACCAGGCCCAGGGCCCTTTCCTCAACCCCGTGGAGCAGGCTCTGTCCACACCAGCCGACGTGGTGAAGGGAGTGTGTGATTCGGACTACACGGATCTGTTCAAACAAGTTTGGGGAGATCAAGCCTGTAATAATGTGGACGAGGCCTATGACCATATCGCTCTCTCCATCGCCGCCTATGAGGCTTCGCCCGAGTCCAACGCGTTCACCTCAAAGTACGACTACACTTTCAAAGGCAAAGCCAAGCTGACAAAAAAGGAGCAGCGGGGCTACGCCCTTTTCCGCGGGAAAGGGAAGTGCAACCGGTGCCACGTGGCCAACGGTCAGAAGGCGCTTTTCACCGACTACACCTTCGACAACCTGGGCGTGCCGAAAAATCCTGACAATCCATTTTACACTCAGACCGATTTCAATCATGATGGATTTAATTGGATCGACGAGGGTCTCGGGGGGTTCCTGGATTCGAGAGCGGACTACAAGAGGTTTGCGGATGCGAACATGGGCAAGCACAAGGTTCCCACACTGCGCAACGTGGGCAAGGGTTCGTGTGAAGCCGAACCGGACAACCCCGATTGCTTTGTCAAAGCCTACGGCCACAACGGCTACTTCAAGAGCCTCAGAGGGATCGTACACTTTTACAACACACGGGATGTGAAAAAACCCTGTACCGATTCTTTCACAACCGAAAAGGACGCTCTGGATCAGAATTGCTGGCCCGCTCCCGAGGTGGCTGAAAACGTCAATACCGCAGAGTTGGGCGACCTCGGTCTGACTCCGGGAGAGGAGGATGCCATTGTCGCCTTCCTCACATCGCTTTCAGATGGCTATAAGCCGCTGAAAACCAAAAACCTTAAAACCAACGAAAGGATCAGAGGCCGAAATGCGCAAGACTGATCGGATGCTCATTCCGGTTTTGTTTGTGGCGGCATGATTCACCCTGGTTCAATTGATGGGCAGCAGGAGCAACTGAGATGATGCTCTTGCTGCGGAGAGTCTCGCGGCACCTGCGGGAAGAGTGAAATCGAAAGCAGACTCTTCCTGGAGGCAGAGCAGGCATGGTCGTACCTTCTCAATAAGTAGGTCGGGATTCCAATCCCGACAGCCTTTGCACCAAGGTGTCGGGTATGGAAACCCGACTTACAGAGTTGTCGGTACCTGAACTTATCGAGAAGGTACACATGGTTCATTCAACGAATCGAAAAGCTTCGCGGAAATGACGCGTCGTTTTGGAGAGGATGCTCATATTGATGCCGTTGGGTGTCAGTGGGTATCCGGAACCTGACCATCACTTTCAATCAGAAGGTTGCAATGCTTGAGATTTTCACGAGCGAGCTCATCCGATGGGTCCATGGCCACTGCCCGCTCCAGGGTGCTTCTCGCTTCAATGGGGTTTCCCGCCTCGAGTAGAGTCCATCCCAGATTATTCATGAATTGCTGATTGTCCGGCTCCAGTTCCAATGCCCGTCTCGAAGCTTGAAGTGCTTCCTCGTGCAATTTCTCATGCCCTGCACAGCACCCAAGACCCTGATAGAACACGGCTACATCGGGAAAGCGGGCAATGGCCTTTCTGTATAACTCAAGACCATCGGCGGTTGCATGGAATTGAATGAGGAATGTTCCAGCCTTATCTATGATCTCATGGAGATCTCGAGTGTCCGAGGGAAGACTGAGCAAAGGCATAAACAGCTTCTTCCCCCTTGCTTTTCTGCCACGCTGATAATCAACGGATCCCATGCTGAGAAGTGCGGGAGCATAAGTCGGCATCAACTTGCAGGCGCTCCAGGCAGGCAATCGATCCTTCGAGGTCGCCCATGGAACATCTGAATATACTGTCTGCATATTCGGCTTCCACCTGAAAGAGGCGCCAGTCGTCAGAATCTGATCTCTTTATTGCCTTCTTTCTGGCCATGACAGAATACTTTTGGATCATCGGCGATTGTCAGGGCAAATACCTATGCTTCAGGCTCTCACCACTGTGGGCCGCCCCTCATGTACAAGCCGGTCGGTGCTGCGCTTTCCAATAGTGAGCGCCACGCAGTCCTACAATGCTTGTATTGAACACACGCCAAAGTTTATACACCCACTCGTGCCGACTCAAGATGAAATCACACTTAATGTCCATACAGGAAGATCCTGCCTCTCTGGATCCCTGCCGAAGACAATGCGGCTTCTCGGGCGCCATCAACGGTCCCCTGCGCCGGTTGCAAGATGTTCATTTTTTGAATAGCCTTAAAAGAAAGTCAAACGAATACCGGTCACCACTGATGCAAAGCGGTTGGGAAAGGATTCGGCAGGGATGACCGACAGGAAGCACCAAAATGGTGGAAAGTCGATTTTGCAGGAGCTCAAGCGGATTCCTGGAGTTGGAAAAAGCATCGCTGAAGACCTGCGAAAATTAGGTTTTCGGTCCGTTCAGGAATTGAAGGATCAAGACCCCGAAGAGATGTACCAACGGCTCTGCGAATACCGGGGCACCCGCATCGATCGATGCATACTCTATGTTTTCCGCTGTGCTGTCTATTTCGCTTTAAATGAGAGCCATGATCCTGAACTGCTGAAGTGGTGGAACTGGAAAGATGCAAAACACGGCAGGGCAAGGACCGGAAAGCGGCTCTGTCCGCCCTGAGATACCGATTTCTTTTGCACAGACTTTCCGTAGAAGTGCTCAGGGATTACGTTCCAGGTTGAAAAGGGAATAAGGTTCTGCAGGCTTTGCGTAACGGTAGGCCTTGAGAAGGGCGGACAAGTCTGCCGGCTGATCGTCGGGACCGTCGGAGGCGTCGATGAGGAACTGACGGTAACCCATGGCGCGCAGTTCGCCAAGCTTTCCAAGCCAGTTGGTGGGGCGGTCGGCGTACACGAAGGCCAGTTCGCCTCTCTTGCGATAGAAGTAGCCTTCTTGGCGTTGAGTGAAGAAAGGCTTCTCCTCCTTCACGGGAGGCTGAAGGCGTGAAGTAAAGAGCGGCGGCCACGCGAAGATGGTGAGGATCGGGGAGAGCTTCAAGGGGTTGGAACTGAAATGCTTCAGCTCGGTCCTGGTGATCTCCAGTGAAAGAACGCAAGATCTGCAACCCCATGCGGCAGCCTCCGCCACGGCGGCGTGGTTTCTCAGATTGAGGCGGCAACCGGCGATGAGCCTGACGGTCTTCTCCTTACTGAAAAAGTCCAGGTGGCCCCAGTTGTTCACTTCCCACGTTGTGAAGCCCTTCTGCACATACCACTGGACGGCTGCCTGCCAATAATCGATGTCTCTTTCCAGGATGATGGGAGGAAGGGACCAGGCAAACCTGCGGGCCGTCTTCACCGATAGCCTTCTCTTGACCATCCCCTCAAGGTTCGACCGGGCAGCGACGAGAAGCACTAGGTGAGATCCGGTCCTTAAAGCCTCCAGGGCTTCTCCTATTCTCCCCACTTTGACGAACAGCCTCTCATCGGGCTCTTCCCGCGGGGAAAGGGAAAGCCCGACGATCTCGCCAAGCGCTTCCTTCAAATTGTCAAATCTCTTCCTGTAGGAAAGAGGGTGGGAGATCTCGCTTTTCACTTTCTGCCAGACATTCGCCGGTCCTGCTGTCTTGGAGCCCACTCTGAACAGCCGCTCTCCGGGAACAAAATCACCTCTCCCGGCCAGGAGAACAGTCTCACCTCTTTTACCCCCCTCCAGCAGTTCCCCCCCCTGTGAATAGATCGCTGTAACCGTCATCCCCCTTTTTTCTCTCCCTTCCGAAGATTCCGGGCGGAGGCGGTCTCCAGGGTTCAACGGGTGCCTCAAGTCAACGAAGAGCCTTCCTTCAACGATCTTTTTGACAGTCCCCACCCAAACGCCGCTCGACCCCGAACGATGAGGGGTCAAGACCTCGGAGCTCGGGTGCTCTCCCAGGAATCCAGAGGTCAGCCTTCTGGAGGGTGTCTGAGAGAGGGCTTCCAATGCTTTCTCAATGGCCGCTGCCTCCTGCCCTTCCTTCGCATCGAGGACGTGCCTGTATGCTTTCACCATTTGCGCAATGGTGTCCGCTGATTTCATGCGCCCTTCGATCTTCATGGCTGCGATTCCCATCCTTTTGAGCCGAGGGACTAAAGGAAGCCCGCAGAAATCGTTGCAGCTCAGGAAGAAGCCCTCCCTGCGCCCCTGCCGGAAGCGCAGGCGACACGGTTGCACACAGCGCCCTTGAAGTCCGCTGTGCCCACCGCGAAAACTGCTTGCAAGACACAACCCCGAAAACGAGTAACAGAGGGCCCCATGAACGAAAATCTCCACTGCGATCTCGGACCGTGCAGTGATTTGCGCAATTTCCGCCAGGGTCAGCTCCCTGGCAAGAACGACGCGACTGGCACCCATTCGCGCGAGTTGGCTCACTCCCGCGTGATTGTGCACCGTCATGAGAGTGCTCCCATGGAGGGGCAGGTCAGGGAAGAATTTCCGGCACAGATAGAACACTCCAGGGTCCTGGGTGATCAGCCCATCCACATCGAGGTCCGCCATCGCCTGCAGGAGATTAAGAAGCTCAGGTATTTCCAGGGCCGTCACCAGGCTGTTCAGTGCCACATAAACGGAGACACGGCGCTTGTGCGCGTAGGGAATCAAAAGGGCCAGTTCGTCCAGGGTGAAGTTGACAGCCGAGGCCCTTGCGCTAAAGAGCTTCAGGCCGAGGTAAACCGCATCCGCTCCGTTCGCTATGGCTTCGGTGAAACTCTCCACATTCCCTGCGGGAGCGAGAAGCTCCGGCGCTCTTTCCATTTCAGCCGGGTTCATTCTTGCCAAGACCCTTCAAACACATTGTTGAAAATGGTGTCGATGTGCTTCAAATGGTATCCCAGGTAGAAGAGCTCATCGATCTCCCCCTCGCTAAAATGGGCCATGACCTCCGGATCCTTCTTGAGAACTTCTCGCAGATGCCCGCCTTCATTCCAGACCTTCATGGCGTTTCGCTGGACGAGTCGATAGGCTTCTTCCCTGGAGAGACCCCTGCGGGTCAATTCGAGCATTGCCTGCTGTGAAAAGAAAAGACCGCCGGTCAGTTCCAGGTTGCGGCGCATGTTTTCGGGGTAAACAGTGAGTCTGTCCAGAACACGGGTCAGCCGTGCCAGCATGTAGTCCAGAAGAATCGTTGAATCCGGACCGATGATTCGCTCCACGGAAGAATGGCTGATGTCGCGCTCGTGCCAAAGGGCCACATTCTCCATGGCCGCAAGGGCATTCCCCCGGAGTATCCGGGCCAGACCCGAGAGATTCTCAGAGGCGACGGGATTGCGCTTGTGGGGCATGGCGGAAGACCCCTTCTGCCCCTCCGCAAAGAACTCTTCAGCCTCCCTTACTTCAGTGCGCTGCAGGTGGCGGATCTCCACCGCAATCTTTTCGATCGTGCTGCCAATGATGGCAAGGGTCGTGAAAAACTCTGCGTGGCGGTCCCGCTGGACGACCTGGCTGCTGATGGAAGCGGGCTTGATGCCCAGTTTCCGGCAGACCCTCTTTTCAACGGAGGGATGCACATTGGCATATGTGCCCACAGCTCCGGAGATCTTTCCCGTGCGAACGGAGTCCGTGGCATGGACGAGGCGTTCCCTGTTCCGCTGCATCTCCGCATACCAGAGGGCAAACTTCAACCCGAAGGTGATCGGTTCCGCGTGAATCCCGTGAGACCGCCCGATCATGACGGTATCTTTCCATTCAAAGGCTCTCCTTTTCAACACCCCGAGGAGTGCGTCCATGTCCGAGAGCAGCAAGGCACCCGCTTCATTGAGAAGCATTCCCATGGAAGTGTCCAGGACATCGGATGAAGTCAAGCCTTCATGGATGTGCCTGGCGGCCGGGCCTACATGCTCGGCCACATTGGTCAGAAACGCAATGACATCGTGTTGCGTTTCCTGCTCGATCTCTGCAATACGCTCCACATGAAAGCCCGCCTTTGTTTTGATGGCTTGAAGATCTTCGGCCGGGATCTTTCCGTCTTCCGCCATGACTTCACAGACCGCGATTTCCACATCCAGCCATTTTCGATACTTGTTCTCCAGGGTCCAGATCCGTCCCATTTCTGGTCTTGTGTAGCGTTCGATCATAGCGGTCCTCCAGTTTTTCCCTCATATGAGAGAGGCTCTCCCGACTACCCAATGGCTCCAATCTGTCATAGAATGAAAAATGGAATAAGCCTCTCGCAAGACTGCTTCTGTTCGCGATTCGATGCCTCAAAGCGAACGGCGATTCGACACGGTGCACGGACGAGGATCCTTTCGCCGTGACTTCTCAATAAGTGGGTCGGTTCACATCCCGGCAGCTCCTGCGCCAAAATGTCGGGTATGGAAACCCGAGCTGCGAAGCTGTTATTATTTGAATTTATTGAGAAGTTACTGTTCGCCAAGGTATCCGGGGGTGAAAATGACTTTTGCGGGAAGATCGGATGCAGACACCTTTGCTTCCCTGCAGCCCCGATTCACAGGTATTGCCGTATAGCACACGGGGGAGCCATTTGCCAACCGGCCAAGACAGGATCGGTGCCCATGCCGTTGCTTGGAGCTCATATGTCCGTTGCAGGCGGGCTCCATCTCGCCTTCGAGAGAATACGCGAGGTCCGGGGAAGGGCCCTTCAGATCTTCACCAAGAATCAGCTCCAGTGGAATGCGGGGCCGATAGACCCAACCAGTGTGGAGAAGTTCAGGCAATCGTGGGAGGAAGCAGGTTGGATACCTGTCGCCGCTCATGATTCCTATCTCATCAACCTTGCGGCGGTGGATGCGTCCGTAGCGGAGAGATCCGTCAAAGCATTCGCGGAGGAGATCAATCGCTGCGAAGCCCTTGGAATCCGGTATCTCGTCGCCCATCCGGGCTCGCACAGGGGTGACGGCATCGAAAGAGGCCTCGATCGTTTCACGGCCAATCTGGACCGTTCCCTCCAAATGGCCAAAGCGAACACCGTGAATGTCCTCATCGAAATCACAGCCGGACAGGGATCGAGTCTCGGCTCCAGTTTCGAGGAAATCGCCCATATTCTGGCATTTTCGCAACACCGCGGCATCCTGGGAGTGTGCTTCGACACATCCCATGCGTTCGCAGCCGGCTACGACCTGCGGAACGCCCAAACCTACCGGGATACCTTCGCTCAATTCGATAGGATTATCGGCATAGGACGCATCAAGTTCTTCCATCTGAACGACAGTAAGGGGGAATGCGGCTCCAGAATCGACCGCCATGAGCATATCGGGAAAGGGAAGATCGGCCTGGAGGGCTTCAGGCTTCTTCTGAATGATCCCCGGTTCAGAAACCATCCCATGGTTCTGGAGACACCCAAGGGGAAGGACCTGAAGAATGACAGGAAGAATCTTCGCACCCTGCGTTCACTGATGGCTGTTCAATGAGACAGCAGCGTGACGGATCGAGATGCCATACCAGAAGATCCTTAATTCTCGACAAGTTCCGGTTACGACTGTTTCGCAGGTCGGGTTTCCATACCCGACATCCGCGTGCCGCTTTGTCGGGATTGGATTCCCGACCTACGATCTTCATCTCGGGTGAATCAAACGACCTGTGTAATCAGCTGACTACCCAAACGGTTTTCTGCGTCGCCAGCTGGATGACCTTATTACTCACGCGGCCCATGAAGAACTCCCGCACTCTTGACAATCCTCTTCGCCCCACAACAATGGTATCATAGGTCCCCTTTTCGGCCTCTTCGCAAATGGATCCGGCACAACTGCCCCCTCCACTTTCGATCTTTTCCAGAATGTGCTTCGGGTTCATTCCCACCGAAACCAGGCGCTCCCTTGCTTTCCTCAACAATGGCTCAATCTCCTTCTTCCTGGATTCCATCTCCTCTTCGGCAGTGGTGTTCCATTCGCTCTGGATGGCTTCGGCAAGTCCCTTCTTGTAAATCTGCTCAAGGATATCCAACCCTCGGATCACGTGATACAGGGTCACCTCGAAGTACGGGGATCCATTCAGCATGGAAGCCACATGATCGATGGCACGGATTGCTCCCTCCGAACTGTCGAGCGCCACCAGCACCTTCCCTCGCTGAAATCCTCTGCCCACCACCCACACTGGTATTTCGACAATTCTTTCCAAAATCTTGTAGGCAATGCTGCCAAGAATCAGGTCCTTCAACTGGCTGACTCCTCTGCGGCCAACCACCACCGCATCATACCCTGTACAAGCTTCGGCGATGATGTCCCTGGCGATGCCTGCCTGCCTGTTCTGGATCTTTTCCGATACCACCTTTTCGGGAATCCCTGCTTCCAGGAGCGCACCGCGGGCCTTGAGAAAGAACTCCCGGATGAGTCTCTCCTGCATGTCCTCCCATGCCTTGATATCCGCGATGCGATACTGGTAAGCGGGCTCCTTCTGCACACCCATGAAGGATTCAGGGACCTTGACCATGACATGAAAAAGTACAATCTCTACTCGATTTGCCGGTATGGTCTTTCCCACATAGCGAACTGCTTCCAACGCATTTTCGGACCCGTCCACGGCGATGAGGATTCTCTGGCACTTAGAATTCGGCATGACTGCTCCTGTTCCCCTGGTGTCTATGGAAGACAACGATATGCGCATTGTGAAACAGTCGCAAAACGTTGAGATCGAAATGCGCTACCGTTGGCCGTCACGAAATGTGCACCTCGAAAAAATCCCCGGTAAACTACTCCCGATCTAAAGCCCATCCCGTTTTGAGCTCTATCCGCAATTCATACTCTGCCGCACCGGGAACCCTGGTCACAGTGAACCCGACCTTTCGTCCGAGAGCAATCATGGTCGTATTTTCAGGGAGCACGTATCCCCACACCTCTTTGATGCCCTTGTCCGCTGCAATGGAAAGGCAGTGTTCCAGAAGGGCCGCACCCACCCCTCTGCCCTGCCAGGGATCGCCCACCAGGATGGCAAATTCGGCTTTGGTGGCGCCCGGGTCGCCCATGAGACGAACGATCCCCAGCATAGTTTCGCCTTCTGTCCCCTGCTCCATGGCAACCAGAACAACATCGCGGTCATAGTCAATTTGGGTGAATCGTGCAAGCATTTCGTGGGACAGGTACTTGATCGGCCTGAAAAAACGAAAATAGATGCTGGTGGGAGAGAGGGTGTTGAAGAGGTCTATCAGCAACGGAGCATCTTCCGGCTTGACGGGGCGCAGAAGAATCTCGACGCCTTTCGGGGTGACGGTCCTTTTTTCGTGCTGGCTCGGATAGGAACTGATGACAAGATGCATGGGTGGGGGCACCCTGGCGGGTTCAATGACAACCCTGGCGTCCACCGCATAAGCATGGTCCTGGCCGGGAATAAGAGGGTTGATCTCCAGTTCGCTGATTTCAGGAAAATCGGTGACAAGATGAGAGAGGCGGATCAGGATCTCTTCAATGAGGAGAAGGTTTGCGGCAGGCCTGTTCCTGTAGCCTTTCAAAAGCTGGTAAACGCGGGTTTCCTCCATGAGCCTGCGGGCAAGCAACCGGTTGAGGGGTGGCAGAGCAAGCGCCTGATCCTTGAGAACTTCCGTCATAAGCCCACCCATGCCGAAGAGAATGACAGGTCCAAAGTCCCTGTCCTTGACGCTGCCCACAATCAATTCATAGTAGTGTCCTTTGAGCATGGGCTGCACAGTGACTCCCAGGATCTCGGCTTCTGGTTCATTCAACAGAGCATTTTCCAAAACCTGCCTGAAGGCTCTGCGCACATCGGATTCATTCCGAAGATTGAGCATGACGCCATCCATGTCGCTCTTATGGGGTATCTCCCGCGCATGGATCTTGATCACCACGGGGTATCCCATTCTCCCCGCTTCCAGAACGGCTTCTTCTTCAGAACGGGCGACAACGGTGGGATTGACCGGAATTCCATAAGCTTTGAGGAGCCGCTTGGAGTCGAATTCGGTGAGGACTCTTCTTTCATCTCTCAGTTCGCTGTCGATGATCTCTCTGGCACTGGCGTGGTTGAGAACCAAGTCTCGGGGGAGCTTGGGCGGAATCTCCTGTAACATCTCGAGGTTCCGGGAATACCAATACATGACCATGAAGGCTTTCACGGCCCGCTCCGGCGTGTCATACGTCGGGATTCCCGCCTTATTGAAGATCTCTCTCCCTTTTTCCACATCCTGCGCACCCATCCACACGGTGAAAACAGAAACCCGTCGTCTGTCAATGGCACTCAAAACGCTCTGCGCCACGGCGGTAGGATCGGTCAGGGCCTGAGGTGTGAGGATGACGAGAATGCTGTTTACCTCGGTTGCGGACATGCAAACTTCAACAACCTCCCGATATCTTTCAGGAGTCGCATCTCCAATGATATCAATCGGGTTTCCATGGCTCCAATAAGGAGGAAGCAATTCATTCAGCCGACTGACAGTGCTCCTGCCCAGGGCAGCGGGTTCCATGTCATACTGGGACAGAGCATCGGCGGCCATGACTCCAGGTCCCCCTGCGTTGGTGATGATGGCAAGACCCGGACCTCCCGGCCGCGGTTGCTTGGCCATCAGTTCAGCACAGTCGAACAACTCCTCGATGGTATTGACCCTCACGATCCCTGCCCGTCTGAATGCGGCATCGTAGACGGCATCCTCACCTGCCATAGCCCCTGTGTGGGAGGCTGCAGCCCTGGCTCCGGCCGGCGATCTTCCCGATTTCAGCACGACAATGGGCTTCACCCGGGAAATGGCTCGCGCTGCACTCATGAATTTCCTGAAATTGGAAAGGTTCTCCACATAAAGGGCGATACTGCTCACCTCGGGGTCGTTTCCCAGATAGTTGATGAGATCGCCGAAATCTACGTCCAGCATGCTGCCGATGCTCACAAAGTGGCTGAAGCCGATTCTTTCCTTGAGGGCGATATCGAGGATCGCCGTGCACAGGGCGCCACTCTGGGAAACGAAGGCCAGCCTGCCGGCAAGGGTCATGTGGTTGGCAAAGCTTGCATTGAGATTCACTCCCGCCGACAAAACCCCAAGACAGTTGGGACCGATGACACGCACTCCTCCCTGATGGGCAATCTCCCTGATCTGGTCTTCGATCGCCTGCCCCTCTGGACCGGCCTCTTTTCCTCCAGCGGATATGATGATTGCTCCGCCGACCTTCCTGACTGCGCAGTCCTCAATGATGGCGGGAACCGCACCGATGGGAGTCGCGATGACGGCAAGGTCGACGCGATCGCTGATTTCATCGAGACCGCGATAACAGGGCAGGCCGAAGACAGCGTCGTACCTCGGGTTGACAGGAAATATCCTCCCCTCATAGCCACACTGGGTCAAGTTCCGCATCACCGCGAAGCCGGCACTGTTCTTATCCTCACTGGCTCCAATAACGGCAATGGATGTTGGTTTGAAAACCTTCTCCAGGTTGAAGACGCTCATGATATTCCTCTCCCCCCTTTCGCGAACGGTTTACCGACTGGATACAGCCGGATGAGAACCGTAGAAGCAAAGACCGATCATGGTCGCTGAGTGTGACTACATAAGGGTGGGCTGAATTCGCGCGCCCGTTTCCGAGTGATTGGTCCCGCACGTTATCCCGAGAATGGCAGGGTCTGTGATGGAACAGATATCGGCGAGAATCTTGGAGCGATGCTGAGCATACGAAGCGTCATTGGACATGATCATGTCCAGCTGACGTGTGTGGATGAGAAGGTAGCCCAGGAGTTTAAGGTTCTCCTGCATGATCCTCTCGTCAAAACCTTCCAATCGAGCAAAAGCCGCATCCTCCTTTACTTCACCCCTGAATCCCAGCTCCTCGAGGATGCTTGACACCAATTGCGCCCGTCTCACTTTTCGTCCGAAATCCGCAGCACCGCCCTTGAACTGGAAGCTGATGTAGTTCTCGTTGGCTCTCTCGCTCACGAGCGCCTCCACCGTACAGAAGTGGAACCCGAAGCGGGAACTGAGACTACAAAAGTGCTTTGATATCATGAAGTAATTCTTATTCGCATACTCTGAAGGCATGGAAGGGTCCAGTGCCGGGTTGGCCGATGCCTGCAGCAGGACGGACATGAATCCTTTCGTATCAACTGGAGGGGGACCCGCCCACGGTATGGCGGTAATTCCCTCCCAAAGAGCAAGCATGGGGATCGACGCGATGTTGGAGAGATGGACGAATTTTCCCGGAACATCCTCCTTGAATCCGTCATCCAGGTTGATGATCCACCATTGCATGGGAATCTCACAAACGAGTTGTTTGCTGGCCCTTTCGGAGAAACGGTGTTCCTTTCCGAAATTGAACATCTCCTTGACTGACTTCTCGTGGCAGAAACGGGTGATGTCATGGAGCGTCCTGCAATTTCTGGCCTTGAATTCAGTGGAATCCGGATCGAGGAGGTGCAGCGGAATGATAAGCTCCGATACCTCTCTGAGCATCTCATAAATGGGACTTCCCTCCATGAGGTTCTTCCTGCTTCCTTCGACCTTTGCGAGGAGAGATTCGATACGCCCCCTGTATATCCTTCGCGTATCCGCATCGACAGTCAGCAGAGTGCCGCTTTCAATCGTCTCCGTTGCCTTCGGAACACCGAAAACCGCAGGGACACCGAATTCGCGGGCCACATTGGCCAAGTGCCCCGCAACGCTTCCCTGCTCGGTAATCACTGCGGCCGCCCGGCTCAAAAGGGCGGCCCAGCGAGGAAGCGCCTGATCCGCCACGAGGACGGCGCCATCGGGAAACTGAAGGGCGTCGCTGTTCTTCCTCACCACGAAGGCCTTGCCGCACCCGATACCGGAGCTGGCCGTGGCATCCCCCTGCGTGAGCAAGGAATCATAGGGCACATCGCCCTCGTTGGGCTGGAATTCCCGCTCTCCCTTCTGCATCTGTGTCAGAGGGCGGCACTGCAACAGCACAATGCCTCCCCTCTCATCAATCGCCCACTCGATGTCCTGGGGCGTTCCGTAGTACTCCTCCAGCTTCATGGCAATCCGGGCAAGCTCAAGGATTTGCGGGTCGCTAATGGAGGGTTGTTCGCTCTTCTCCCCCGTGATGTCCATGCGGCACACCCCCTCATCGGGGTAACAGATGAATTGGAAGCCCTTGTTTCGCACATCCCTTCGCACGATATCACCGGGTTCTTCCCCCTTGCGGGAAACCACAAACAAATCGGCGGCGACACTTCCATCCACCACCGATTTGGGAAGTCCCCACACAGAACTGATGCAAATGGAATCATCGCGGATATTCAAGGGATTGCGGGAATAGGTCACACCTCCCGAAACGGCGTTCACCATGGCCATACAGCCTACGCACATGGCGATTTCCTCGCCGAGGATTCCCCTGCTGAGGCGATACATGATGGCCTGAAGGCTGTACTTGCTCGCAACGATTTCCTTATAGGCCTGCAGGATATTGTCCGAGCTGACGTTCAATTCGGAGCGGTATTGACCGGCAAAGGACGTGGTGGCGGAATCTTCACCGAGGGCACTGCTTCTCAAAGAGACTTTGATATTGGCCCCGGCTGCCCTCTCCAAATCCCTGTAGGCACCCATAATAGCCTGCTCCAGGTCTTCCGGGAGGGGTGACCGGATGATCAGTTGCTGTATGTCGGCGCTCATTGCATAGAGCTGATCCAGTTCCTCTTTCTCGGAAGCCTGAAGACGCCGGTTGATCTCCATCTGGAGGTCATTGTGCTCGAAAAAACGACGGTACGCATGGGACGAGACGACAAAGCCGCTCGGAACCGTTAGATGCAGACGGCTATGGAGTTCGCCAATGTTCGCCATCTTGCTTCCCACCTGGTCCGCCATGTCCTTGTCGACCTCCGAAAGCGGGAAAATCAGGATATCCCCCTTGGGCTCCTTCTTTCTGGAGAGCTTGAGATTGATGCTGTCCTGGATTTCGCGAAAGCGGTCGAAAAGTTCCACGTATTTCTTGGGAGCAAGCTGGTCCATATTCTGAACGATACGGAAGACATTGACCGAGACTGCGGTGCAGTGAGCCCTGAGAAAGGACATTCCGAAAGGACGGTCCCCCTTGAGGGCATCTTCTATTTCCGTCATGATCTCGAGGGCTTTGTTGTTGGCGCTCAAAAGCAGCTTGAAGCTGTGATAGCGAGCCTTGAAAGCAGCGCGAAGCTCTTCGACCTCAGCAGCTGACAGCTCCTCGCCCTTCCTCGAAAACCATCTTTGGAAGATTTTCGATAAACCGGACATCACACTATCCACTCGCCCCTTCTATCGCTTCCCCCGTGATATCCCCTCCACCGAATCCCGGATTCTCTGATCCTGCAGGGCCTTTTTTTTGTAGGCATCCTGAAGCTTGTACAAGAGCTCATCAATATCCATGGGCTTCATGAGGTAGTCGAAGGCTCCCAGTTCCATCCCCTCGATGGCCACTTCCATGTTCGCATGTCCCGTAAGCATGATCACTTCGGTCAGAGGCAATGTTTTCTTGATGGCGCGTAATGTATCAAGCCCGTCCATGCCGGGCATCTTGACATCCAGGACGACCACATCAACGGGGTTCGCCTCGAGAAAACGCAGGGCTTCCTCACCGCTGTGAACTCCGTTGACATCCAGTTTTCTCTTCCTCAACCTTTTCAGGAGCGTGTCGAGGAATTCCACTTCGTCGTCGACAAGCAGGACGCTGAAAGCATCCACGAGAGTCACCTCCTCAAGCTATAGGCCCATATTATTTTTTTAACCCATTTTCCGTGGATCGCAAGACTTTCAACACCGCCCGCCACCCTGCACACTGGGTTCGAGACAGGCCATGCTCTGGAACTTGTGGCC